>JAFATG010000307.1 GCA_019244055.1 Acidobacteriaceae bacterium
CGGTTCTGCGAAAGCAGGAATCTCCGCCGAGAGGCACACAGGCGTGAGCTGTGAATCTGATGTAGAAGTTCTTGCGCGCTCCTCCGCAGCGCGCCTCAGGAGTCGTGTGTTTTCTCTTGACAATCGACTTACATGGATGTCGGCCATCCGGACAGTGACGCAAAACGCGAGTAGTCCACGATGTGTTTACAAACCGAACCGCGATGATTTCACCACAGCCTAATCGCAGGCCGGGTGCGTAGAATACGACAATCGTATTCTCGGAGGCTCTGGGAGCATGGATGCGTGGTGACGGCGCACCCACTCGATTCACGAGACGCAAGCTGCCGACAGCGAATATCCCTTCCTGTAGCGATTCGGATCGTAAGGTAAACCGGAGCGCAGAATTCCGATCAAGACAGAGAGCAATCGATCGCAAACACCGCGCAAAGCCCGTCCGTGGCCATGTCCAGCGTCTCGCAATTGCTGATAATGCTGGCGGGTGTGTTCGTCCCGCTGGACGCTTACGCGAGCCCAGTGGTAGCAGGCTTCCCTGACTCGCTGATTGCAACCGTTGCGCATTTGCACTCGTTTTGTTTTGCCGCTTTGTTTGGTCACGGGAGCAACCCCGGAATAGGCGCGGAGACCGGCGCTGTCTTTTGCGGCAAGCAATTGGCCAGCCTCCGCCAGAAGTGTCGTGGCCGTCTGAATACCTAGACCGGGCAACGAAAGCATTCCGCGTAAGTCGCATGCATCGGATGCTCCGGACGCACCTGGGTCTCTTTGATCGCAGCCGAAAGAGTATGCAGGGCCTTCTTCCGCTGTTCGTTAAGACACCGCAAGATCGGCAGCAATGAGAGAGCATGTTCGGCGCAGCTCTCGGCGGATCCGGGGGACAACGGAAGCGGCCTCTGTCGCAACACCTCACAGACCTGCAAAGCCGTGAACCGCCGGATGTGGTGCGTTTTCAAAAAACGAGCAATCTCTTCTCCGACAACCTCGCCGCCTCTGCTGGAAGCGCAGCCGTTTCCAGTAGATCCCATGTCCACGGGTCGTCAGCGGCTGGAGACAAACGAAGGACGGCGGGAAAGTAGCGAACGAGCAGGTCGTATAGCTGGTTGCTCCAGCGCCGCTGGTCACGAGTGATGGTCTCGAGTGTCCGTGAGAGTTCGCGAATGCGGACCGTCATGGCTTCCGGAGCTTCCATCTTTCGAAACGCCTGTAAGTCGGTTCGCATGGACGCGGCGAGGACATAGGCATCCCTTCGATCATCCTTTGCTCCAGCAACCGTAAAACGGTCCCGAAAGCGATCGAGCTGCTTCGGATTAAGGGCAAATACCGTCGCGCCGTAGTCCAAGAGCGCCTCAACCAACGCACCGTGCGGACTCTCAAGCGAAACGGCAAGCTCTCGAAAGGAATCGCCGACTAGGCGCTTCAACCACAAGAGAAGAACAGCCAATCCATCTCCCGTGTGATCGATTACTTTCTCTTCGAGTAATCGTCCATGTGCATCGAGCAAGCAGACTTGATGTTTGCTAAACCCGCAGTCTATGCCTAAGTACCACTGGTAATCACTATCCAAGAACAGCTCCTGAGGTGAAGTGGACCATTGCCGTGACTAGGATCGCCCCTGTACTGGCGTTCAATGACGCGACTTCTCACGGGATATGTCACGGACCTTCCGTTTGCTGAGGCGCAGTTCCCTAGAAGGCGCTCGCAACGCGGGCCTCGCCCGGCGCTCTCAGCGAAACGTGGTCAAGCTGCCTTTTCCAAGACAACCTAAGCAGAAGGATACAGGGGCCTCGCCATTCATAAGGACCGGCGGATCTTCATAGCCGCGATGAATCTGGTCAGGGGAACTGGTTTAATCGTCGCGGTCAAGCCGGACGGGACGGGGATGCAGACGGTCGTTCCCGCGACTGCCGGCTATATGCCGAATGACCTGGTGTTCGACGCACACGGTGGCCTTTACTTCAGTGACTTTCGAGGGATCTCGACCGAGCCGAAGGGCGGTGCCTATTACGTATCGCCTGACTCAAGAACGATCACGCCCCTGCTTGCACACCTCGCAATGGCAAACGGGATCGCGCTCAGCCCAGACGGAAAGGAATTGTGGATCACCGAATTCAGCAGAAACCTCCTGCACCGGGTTGAGCTGGCGAGCCCAACCGAGATCACGCCCATCGGAACGGCCATTACTTACCATTTCATTGGCCCGGCTCCGGATTCGATGCGGGCCGACAACGACGGTAACCTCTATGTGGCGAGTACGGCCAAAGACGCGTGCTGGCGTTTAACAGGAATGGGATCCCGATCGGACAGATACTGTTGCCCGGCAGGGATGAAGGGCACAACCCGCAGTCCACCAGTATGGCCATCAAGCCCGACAGCAACGATCTCTACATCGTGACGAGCGATGGGAACGGCGGACAAGGCGCGACCATCTTTCATGCCAAGGTGTTCGCGAAGGGTTTGCCGCTCTATTCTCACCAGTAAGGCAGTGCGCTCCGGAGTCGTTTTCGAGCGTGGCTCAAAATTGGCGACCTTCTGAGCCACACAAAGAGGACGGCATTTCTAGAGGCAGAAACTGGAGCTAACGGATGATTAGCGATCTTTCAGCATGTGAGTATCACCTTCCACTGAAGTGCACCAGTTCTCCGAGCCACCTTACTTCTAGAATCGGAGAACACCCTTGATTTCGACGAAGCGCGGCGAAGCGGCCGTCCCTGGCACGAACGCGCCTAGCAGGCTGGTGGGAGGCGCCACTAGCGCGGTGCTGGAGCCGAACAGCGGGTTCGAGATATCACTCACTGCCTGATCGAAATTTGGATGATTGAAGACGTTGTACGCCTGCGCGCCGAAGGAGAATGTGAGTCGCTCCGTAATCCGCACATCCTTCATAAGAGCCACGTCTACATCGAAGAAATGGGGACCATAGACTGAGTTGCGTCCTATGGTTCCAAAGCCCGTGGGAAATCCGGTAGCGGCCGCACTGGGTTGAAACTGCGAAGTACTCATACAAGGAGAGTTCACAGCATTAGTGCAGGTTTTTGGAACACTCCCGGCCGGTGAAGCAAAAGTCGTGCCTGCATAGTTGTACCCAGCTAGCGTGCTGTTCCCGCTGGTGTCAATGATCGTGTATGGCAGGCCGCTGCGCCAGAACCAGTTACTCGAAAGCGTCCACCCTCCAAGAATCCAGTTCGGGCCGTACTTGAATCCCACGTGCCGGAACATGTCGCTCAACACGAAGTTAGCGCTGAAGTAGTGGCGAACGTCGTAATCCGCGCTGGCGTAGTTGCTTCGAATGTTGAACGGATTCTGTGGAAACTGGATATTGGGGTTCGTCTGAAAGAGACCGAACTGCCCATTGGTAACGCCGCCATTCGAGACATCATCCAGCGCATGGCTCCAGGTGTAGTTCAGGTTAAATGTCAAGCCTGACGAAATGCGCCGCTGCAAGCTAACAATCAGTCCGTTGTAATTTGAGCCGCCCGCGGATAAATACTGCAATATCGTTCCAAATGCGGCGTTAGCCGGCGCTGCCGGCAATCCAGCAAAGCCGTTTGGGCAGACCGAAGGCGGGCAATACGCATTCAGACCTCCATCGCCGACGGGAATGTGAAGTCCACGCATTCCTGCGTAATTCACGCTCAGCAGGGTTCTTGTGCCTATGGCCCGCTCGACTTGAAAATTCCACTTGTAGTAAGTCGGTTGCTTGAAGTTACTCGGAAACGAATCAAAATTGGGGGGCACGAATCCGGGCACTGCCTGAGAGATCGAATTGAAGCTCCCGCCCGAGTGGAACGCTGAGAGCAGCGCTTGATTGGCCTGCGCCGCCGTGGTGAAAAGACTTCCAGGGACGCCTGGGGCCAGAGTTCCATTCGGAATGATGAAGGCATTCAGGTTCGGAACATTGAATGCAGCAACCTCCGCGAGACCTCCTGGTAGCGCGTCTGCAAAGACGCCAGCGCCGGCGCGGATAACCGTTTTGTCGCTGTTGGACGGTCGCCAAGCGATCCCAATTCTCGGTTCCCACACGACAGTCTGCGTATTGGGGTAACCGGTGTGCTGGTCCGAAATGATGAATTGGTTGTAGGGCGTGGAAGTGGCGGTAGGGTCCGGCGCGCCGGTGAAAGGTGTCGTCAAATGAGAAAAGCAGTTCGAATCGCAAGTGGGATTTTTATAGCTTTCCAGCCGCAGGTTCAAGGAAACTGTCAGGCGATCATTAAGTTTCCAATCGTCGGCCACGTATCCGCCAAAGGTGTTGAATTTGAGTCCTTCTTCCGCGGAGGATGGGAAGGCTTGATCCAAAGAGCTTTTTGCGCCGCCTCCATTGAAGAAATCGGACAAGTTCGTCGTGAGCGCCCCATTAATGGGACCACCGAGTGCATTGAAGTCCAGATCGGTCACACTATCGTGCACCCAACTAAAACCCACGCGGAACGTATGCTTGCCGACCACATGGGAGAAGTCATCCGCCACTTGATATTGAAATACCCGCCTTCCTTGCGGAAAGAAGAAGCCGGGCGGGAAGGGCGGTTCTCCCCACGCCCCAGTCGAAGAGAAGGAGTTGCCGGAAAATCCTATGTAGGTCGGGAACGCTGCTAGAGCGCCGTTCGGATCAGACGGTACAAATACAGCGGCATAGAAAAGGACGGAGCCGTTCAATTGATTCACGGTGTTTGGGCCGAAAACGTGCGTCTCGGAAACTTGTCCTTGCATTTGAGGTTGGTTGCTTTGAAGGTTGAAGGTCGGACCGAACGGGCTGGCGTAGGTGGGCTGGAACCCGTTATCTCGAAGTACGCGGATGTTGCCGCTATCTTTCTCGCTGAAGTGGTGATCGACGCGCGCTGACCACAGGTACTCTTTGTTGATGTCAGGGGGTGTAGAGCGGAACTGCAGCGCGCAGGGAACACCCGCCCCCAAACCGGCGAAAGATAACCCGCCGCAGCCTCCGTCTCCATCGGACGTGACAGGGGTAGCACTGCCTGCACCCGGGGCCCCGTTATATACCTTGAAAAGTTGTTGATAGAACGGAATCTCCGCAGCGTTGCCCTTTACCGCCAAATTTGCTAAGGTCGCCGACTGAAATTGCGGACTGGGAATAAGCGTGAGGGTACTCCCTCCAGGTAAAAGATTGCGAAGGCCTTCGTAATCCGCGTCGAAGAAAGTGCGGTTTCTGATGATCGGACCGTTTGCGGCGGCCGCCCATTGGTTGAAATTGTTGAAAGGTGTCGGCTGCCCCACCTGGTTGCTGAAAAACTGGTTTGCGTTTAGGGCACGGCCATTCCAGTTGTAAACGGCGTTCCCATGAAACGCGTTTGTTCCTGATTTCGTGATATACGCAACTTGCGACCCGGCGTACTGCCCGTATTGTCCGGAGTACGCATTATTGATGATGTTTGCCTCGCTAATATCATTCGACCCGAGCATCAAGTTGGATGCGCCGCTGTTGTTAACGTTTAGGAATGGATCGTTATTATTCATGCCATTGATGGTGAACAGGTTGGATGTTCCTGGCATGCCTTGGGCTGAGAAATTTCCATTGCCTCCGTCCGTGTTCATAACCACGCCTGGGGCGGTTTGGGCGAAGTACGTTATGTCGCCGCCGGGATTGGGCAGGTTCTCAATCATCCCCCCGCTGTAATTTGTCGCCACATCTGCATTCTGGATTTGGACCAACGATTCAGCAGCCTCTACCGTGACGGTTTGGGAAGCACCAGCTATCGCCAATTGCATGCTTACGGTACTCGGCTGCCCCGCAGTGACAACAACGCCCGAGCGCGTCTGACTCTGAAAACCCGAGGCGCTCCCACTGACCTGGTAGGTGCCGGGCGGGACAAATGCAAAACGATAACTGCCGTCCGCATTCGTGGTCGTTCTTTGCGGGGCATTCGTGCTCACGTTCGTCAGAGTGACTGTGGCGCCCGGGATGCCTGCGCCACTTGGATCGGTGATGCTCCCGGTGATGTCGCCCGAAATGATTGACTGGGCTGGCGCTTGAACGCTCAAAGCTATTGTCAGGCAGAAGGTCGCGATCAGCAGTAGCGATTTTCGGAACATAGATGAACCTCGGAACTCTCAGTTATTTGCGCAATTGTGACGCACCGATGCTGCCATTTGCGAATTGGGAGTCTCAAACTAATTTCTAACGAGCTTGGTTATTGAAATATTCAAGGCTATAGAGAGTCCTTACACAATCCAACTCGCTTCTAACGGCGTTGCGCTACTGGAATTGGAATTGTTCTCGGAAGTCGCTGTGGCGATTCATAAAACGAGGTGTCATTTTCGGAATATGGAGCCGCCGCCCGCCCTCGCGAGGCCGGTGTTGACTCCCTTTCCTTAGCCGTGGCCCGCATGAGCTCGTTAGCGCTTGTTGGCTCGCTTTCTTCTCAGATAACTCTTCAAAGCCACGGCATTGTTGTGTTCCGCGTTATGCTAAGGGCGGTTGAACCTCGATACGAAGCTCGAATGAACGCTTGGCGAGGCGAATGATGGATTTAAGGGCCCAAACTGCGGGCCACAAGCTTTCACTTGGGATTGCACTCATCACGCTAGCTTTCCTCTGCGCAGCCGTCATGAGCGCGTTTAGCAAAGCAGCAGCGGATGTACCGCCGCTATTGGTCCTGTTCCTGCAATATGGAATCAGCTTTCTCGTTTTTGTTCCATTCGCGGTTAAAGCAGGACCCGCAAACCTTAGGACTGGCCACTTCGGGCTGCAATTGTTTCGGAGCTTGGCGGGCTCGATTTGCCAGCTACTCTTCTTCGTTTCGGTGAGATCAATACCGTTGCTCGATTCGGTTCTGCTGTCGAATGCGGCGCCGCTGTTTATTCCACTTGTGGTGTACGTGTGGTTTCGCAAAACCGTGCAGCCGCTGGTATGGGTAAGTCTTCTCATCGGACTGGCCGGAATCGTGATGATTATCAAGCCTGGTCCGCAGTTATTTCATAAACCGGCATCGCTGATTGCGCTGGTTGCAGGATTATTTTCCGCGCTGGCTCTGGTCGCAACTAATAAACTGGCCGAGACGGAACCGCCGGTGCGAATCCTGATCTATAACTTCGGATTTTCAACCTTACTGCTGATCCCGTTTTGTATTTGGGCATGGAAGCCCCTAGCTTGGAATAGCTGGCTGCTGCTGATTGGCGTCGGTGTCTTCTACGCGCTTACCCAGTACCTGATTATTCGGGCATACCGCTATGCGAGCGCGACCGAACTTTCACCGTTCAACTACACGGTGGTGATCTTTTCCGGAGTCTTGGATTGGATGTTTTTCGGCAATGTTCCCGATACCATCGCGCTGTTCGGCACAATACTGATTTGCGCTGGCGGCATTTTGAGCATCGAAGCCGGACCCGCCGAAGGGCACGGCCATGCATTTGGCCACGGCCATTGGGAGCTTCGTTGGAAGCTGAAGCGCCCCAGGCTAACACGCGGGTAACGCGCGGCATGAGCACGCCCAATCGGCGGAGTGATATATTTCTACTAGGAGACCTTTGTAATCTTACGAACTGTATTGTTAATGGAGCAGCCCAGTTCGCTGCTAACTTGCAAACTGCGCTCCGTCAGCCCCGGCAGGCAGCCCTATGCCTAATAGTTGGAAACGCATCGAGGAATTGTTTGAGGCTGCATTACCCGTAGCACCCGAGCAACGCGCGCAATTTCTCGCGCAAATCTGTCCTGATAATGCCGAACTCCGCCGCGCGGTCTTGTCGCTTTTAGATTCCCCTAACATGGCCAACACCCTCGTTGAAGATTCGCTGGTAGAACCTGCGGAGCAGCGCACAACTTTGCTCCGTGGGCACAAACTCGGACATTTCGAGATCGTGGAACTACTCGGACGAGGCGGCATGGGCGATGTATATCGAGCGCGAGATCTACGCCTCAAACGCGACGTTGCTATTAAGGTCCTGCCTTCAAATTTCGCGCGGGATCCCGCTTATGTGGCGCGCTTTGAGCGGGAAGCGCGCGCTGCAAGCGCTCTGAGCCACCCAAACCTTGTCCACGTCTATGACGTTGGGCAGAACGACGGCATCGATTGGATCGCCTCCGAGCTGGTCTGCGGTCAGACGCTGCGTCAGCTCATTAAACGCGGACCCCTGCCAGCGCGTCGCGCGATCGAGATCACAGTACAAATCGCCGACGGACTTGCGGCGGCACACGCGTCCGGTATTGTCCACCGGGATTTAAATCCGGGGAACGTGATGCTTACGCCTGATGGGCGTGCGAAGATCCTGGACTTCGGATTGGCGAAGCGCGGTCAGGCGCTCACTGGCGCAAGCGAAAGCCTTGGAAAGGGGTTAACCAGCCCGGGGTTGATTGTGGGCACTCCGGGCTACATGGCACCCGAACAAATTCTAGGCAAACAGGCCGATGCGCGGTCAGATATTTTCAGTCTGGGTGTTATCGTTTATGAACTTCTATCGGGAAAACCCGCATTCAGCGGCGATTCTGCGGTTGAAGTATTCAACGCGAACCTGAAGAACGAAGTCGCAGAACTGCCGCCGTCCATTCCGTCCCCACTTAAACGAATTGTGCATCGTTGCTTAGATAAAGAGCCGTCGTGTAGGTTCCAGTCTGCTGCGGATGTAGCATTTGCGCTGCTTGCAGTCTCTGACACAGGCGAAGGCGTGCCCTCGGCCACTCCGAAGCGCGCTATTGGGCCGAAATGGATGGCCGTTGCTGTCGTTGCCGCCATACTCCTTGCCGCCGGCCTTTACTGGGCAGGAACGAGCGAGGTGGACGATAGCACATCGTCTGCTCAGCATCGCTTACTGCGCCTTTCTGTATTGCCGCCGCAAGGCGCTTCTTTCTTCGCCGATAATTTCGCCATCTCACCGGATGGACAACGGCTCGCCTTTGTTGCAAGCGAGCTCGATGGCAAAACAAGGTTATGGGTTCGGTCGTTAGCGGCCAGTACGGCACAGCAGTTAGTCGGAACAGAGCGAGCGTTGCACCCGTTCTGGTCTGCCGATAGCCGGCAGGTCGGGTTCTTTGCTGAAGGAAAACTCAAAACAATCGATCCCGGCAGCGGCGCGATCCAGATCGTATGCGAGTCTCCGGGCGCTTTTGGCGCCGCATGGAATAATCAAGGCACCATTCTCTTCGCTCCCATTGATGGGGGACCAATCTACAAGGTTCGAGCTTCCGGCGGCACGCCTGAGCCGGTCATGAAAATCGCTGGTCAGCAAGCACTTCGCTGGCCCTCATTCCTTCCGGATGGAGATCACTTCCTGTATTTCGTGAACAATTCGGGTCCAGGTCAGTCCGGTGAGCCGGACCAAGCGGATGGCATCTACGTCGGTTCTCTCAGTTCGATGACAAGCAAGCGCATCACCGCGGAAGGCGCGAACAATGTCCAATTCGCCGCTGGACGGATTTTCTTTGTGAGGAGCCGGAGTCTGATGGCGCAACGGTTCGATGTGAAACGAATGGAACTAAGAGACCAGCCCGAAGTGATCGTGTCCCAAGAGATAGAGCCGGAGGTCGCGTTCTTGCGCTCAGGATTTTCCGTCTCTGACACGGGAATCGTGCTATTCCAGTCAGCCTCCGAAAACATGTCCCGGCTCACCTGGTTCGATAGAGAAGGTAAAGAGTTTGATTCAGTCCCGAGGGTTGGCCTTACCGCGCCTTCGCTTTCGCAAGACGGCTCTTTGCTAGTCGCCTCCTCCGACGACGAACGCAACGGAAAGCGTTTGATTCGACTCTATGATTTCGCGCGCGGCACAAGTACTCGCCTTTCCGACGGCATCTCCGATTTGTTCCCGACTTTTTCTCCCGATGCCAAATCCATTGCGTACACGCATAACAATGCGATCTTTGTCGTTCCAACTGATCATTCCAGAAAGCCCGAGCGGCTTACCCAAAGCGGAATATACATAGTGAACGACTGGTCCGGCGATGGAAGGCACTTGGTCTATATGAAATTTCGCGGACCGCACCCGCCCGAACTGAACGTTTTTGATTTTCGAGATCGTTCTCACCGCTTATATACCGAAATGGGCTCGGAAGCGCAATTCTCGCCGGACGGAAAGTGGGTAGCATTTACCGGGTACAGCTCTGACCATTCCCTGGATTATTACGATGGCGAGGTGTTTGTGGCGCCGTTCCCTGAGTCGGGCGGCCGTCTTCAGATCTCCAACGGCGGCGGTGCCCAAGCTCAGTGGAGAAGCGATGGGAAAGAACTTTACTATATCGATCCTGATAAGAAGTTGATGGCAGTCTCGATTGATACAAAGGGCGGCAAAGTAGTGGCCGGGGTGCCACATGTTTTGTTCCAAACTCGAATCATCGCCCCACGTATCGTTCTGTTTCAGTATGCAGTGTCGGGAGACGGGACCCGCTTCCTGATTAACTCGCTCCCGAAGGTGGGCGCCGCGCCGCTTACGGTGCTCGTAAGTTGAAATGCGAATTCCGAAATCGAATCGCGTTAGCGACTTCGGATTGAGCAAATCGGTGTTGTGGTCCGTCAATTCGGCGATCCATCGAGTGACTGAGGTGAGACATCCGCGCGGCATGATGGAAATCGCCCCCAGCAGTAGTAAACATGCATAAAGAGGCTCCCGGCGCAGCTAATGGCTAACCCAAAGTGGAGATGTCGTCATCGCCTGCGCTAGATTAACGTGATATTCCGGAAACCAGCAGGCACCAGAGTTGGGGTGACCCACTTCTGCAGAAACCACTACTCGGCTCATTTTCGAGAGGGTTCCCCTATGGTGTATGCCTCCGTTGCGGCGTATCGGCCTCCAGAAAATGGATCGGAAGCTTCAGCACTGCATCGTTCTTAACGACACAAGTGTCAGTAAATCAAGCACTGACAACGCAAGTTCTCAGGCTGGCGCCCCGGAGATTCATCGAGAGGCCTTTCGGGGAAGAAGGAGCGTCAGTAGGTGCAGCTGTTGGGCTGATCCCAAAGGAGCAGGTAACTGTCGTTTCAATTCAGGATGGATTGTGAAGAACGCTTTCCGGAGTACGCTTCAATCTAAGCTTGTTGGATATACGGATCCATACAGGAGGAGGTCATAATTATGCGAAGGCCGAAACTCGGGAAGGAAGCGCCGCTCAAACAAGGCCGCGAGCCTCTTTTCTCCATGCGATTCGGCCTTCAGCCACTCGGTCACATTTGACGCGTTGTACAGGCGCTCTTGATTGGCGGCAGTCTTGGCGCTGTCGGCTTGAACTCTCAACTTCCCTGCTTCACCGTACAGTTCTGATTGACGTTCATTCCAGAGAGCCGCTTGATATCCACTCCAGGCGGTGGCGATTGCGACGACGGCAAAAACGATCGCTTCCGTGGATCTCCAACATCTCGTGGGCAAAAACCTGTGACGAGGTGTGCTGATGGCTGCAGGTGGTGAACCAGTTCAATGTTAGAGCCCCCACTTTCCGACATCGCCTATAACGGCCCAACGAAGCACACCTGTGATCGCGTGCGGATCCTCCCGGGTTAGTGATGCGAAGCGCGTGAGTGCGGCGTAAAAATCCGCGCTGTGCAAAAGTCAAATCACAAAGTTTTTTTGAGACGACCCTTTGAACAGCTCATCACAACATGTAAGAGCGGTGAAAGGTGACGAAGTCGCGTTTTTACAGCTTGGAAATTGCCACAAATTTTATAAGTCTTTGGGAAAGGCTCACGATCGAAAGCAAAGAGGAAGGATAAGGAGAAACACCCATGATGAACCAAGCGGTCAAAATGTTTGGGATCGCGGTATTGACGGTATTTACAGCGACGGCTGCCGAGAATGCCAATACCAATGCAGATACCAATACAGGCACAGATCCCAGCAACGGCAGCGAGATTCCAAGATTCGAAGCTTCAGTGGATTATACGTTCGCCCATCTGAACCCCGCTCGTAATTTGCTGAAGACAAAAAATGTAAATGGCGGCGGCGGAGCGTTTCAAGTAAACTTTGGTAACTGGTTGGGCATAAAGGGAGACCTTCAGGGATATGGCAGCCACCAGTACAATTTCACGATACCAGCGGGGACTACACTTCCGAATGGAACGGTAACTACCAACCCGGTACTATACAACGTACAAGGAAATCTCTTCACTTATACGTTTGGCCCTGTCATTAAGAAACACACCGGTCGCTTCCAACCTTTTGGCGAAGTTCTGCTAGGCGCCGCGCATTCAAACGTCTACGCCAACCTGTTTAAGACAGCAGTTTTCAAATCCGCATCCCCTAACAATAATGGGTTCGCAATGGTTGTGGGTGGCGGGATCGACTTGAGGCTATCGCATACGATCACGTTTCGCCCGGCTGAATGCGATTACCTGCTAACCCGTTTTGGATCAAATTTCCAGCCGCCGCCGAATTCCGGTTACCCATCGATCTCCACGCAAAACCAAAACAGTTTTCGGTATCTGGCAGGAGTTGACTTTACTTGGGGCGGCAGATAAGGATTATGAAGGAATCTTTTTGTTAATGCGGCTCAAATTGGAATAACTAAGCCACAAGCCGGTTGCGCAGCTGAACCCAGAAGAAAGGCTGACGCGTCAAGCACGCCACCGGCTTTGACGAGAAGTCAAATCACCTCAATCCTTCGACAGCTCAGAACATCAGCTTCAGAGTGAACTGCGCTGAGCGTGGGGCGCCGACCTGGTAAAGCGGATTGAGGCCGCCCAAGATCGTGTTCAATGTTGTTGTAACGATGCCAAAGGTAGTGTTCGAAAACGGCAATCCTAGGAAGTTGTTTGGGTAACTGAACATCGGATGATTGAAGACATTGAAGTATTCCGCCCGCGCGTAAAGCGACGCGCGCTCGGAAAGCGGAAAAGCGTCTGCTGAGTGCAATATCGGTCTGATTGATTGGATATGAACGGAAGAAGTTCCGCGGGAGGTCTCCCTGTTGCCCGCCTGGCTCAAATGCCCCGGTGGCGCGGGCGGCTGATACGAAACAGGGGCCGCGAACGAGTTGCGGACATCAAAATCCGACGGTCCTAGTTCGGCTGCCGGCTTGATTTGCCCTAGGCGATCGATCGGAGTGCATAGGCAAGTCTCCGTTGAATTGGTGTCGGTCGATTTCGCGGGAGTATAAGAGGCGAGCGCTTGCAGTCCGTGGGCCATCCGCCGCTGAAATTGCATCTGCAGGGCAGAGTAGTTGGACCAGTCACCATTTTGGGTCGCGAAAATAGTTGGGCTGCCGTTCGGGAACTTTACGATGCTGTCCTCGCGTATAAGCCTGTGTCCGTGAGCACCCACATACGTTGCCGAGACTCGCTGATTCGCGCCCAGCGCCCTTTCGATCGCTATGTTCCACTGGTACGTCACCGGAAGTTGCAGGTTGGGATCGACCGCATACACATAGGAGTCGCTCGGGCTGAGCGTCAGCGAAAACGGCGGTGGCGTGAACGCGGGGTTGCTGAGAGCGAATGGGAGGGGGCCGGTGGAAGACGAATGATTGTAGGGGACGCCGCTTGCCGTACCACCACGCCCGCGCTAACACCCAAGTCATAGAATAGGCCGAAAGCACCGCGCAGCGCGGTGTTCGGCGTGAGCTGCCAGGCTACGCCCTCGCGCGGGGCGAAACCATTTAGCCGTGTGTGCCACAAAGGGTAGGCGCGAGTGCAACCGGATCGGTGTCGAAAATTCCCGTAACGGCATATAGCGGCTTTCCTGGAGTGGTGGATACGGGAGGCGTACTGATATCCCACCGTAAGCCGTAAGTCAGGGTCAAATGCCCGGAGGCCTTCCAGATATCTTGTCCGAAAAGCGAATAGTTGTTCGTTCTCGTCGAAATACTTGTGCCAGCCGATTGGATAAGCGTGTCCGCAATCCCCCCCTGCAAATTGCTGTAAGAATCAGCGAACACCGTGAAGCTGTTGGATTGTCCGGTTGTCGCGCGCAGGTGGCGAAAATCACCTCCGAACTTGATCTGGTGGGTTCCGGCGGCGGTCGAAAATGCATCCGCCAGGTTGAATTGGCGCTGAACATTGGGGAACGAATTGCCCGATTGGATCGCCCCGTAGCTCGGACAAACAAAAAAGAACTGATCGCTGGTGCTGTACGCGGCCGGGTACATGGCCGATGCAGGCGGCGGCACGGCCCCATGGAAAGTATCCATCTGTGAAGAGAAGTCGAACGTCTGTCGGCTCCAGTTAAGCCGGAATTTGTTCAATTTCGTTGGGGTCAGCAGGATCGTCAATCCAAGCGTGACGGCGTCTGTGTTGCGAACGCTTCCCCCAATTGCGACCAATAGCGCAATGCGGAGTAGGATGGTGCGCGATTGTAGCGGCCGAAAAGCGTGACTCGGTTCGTGAAGTTGTGAGCCATGCGCAAACTGGTGGCATCCAGACTAGTGGGATCGGAGTAAGCGGCCGTGAGGCTCGCAGTGAGGCCGTCAGGATTTACTGGGCCGGTGGGCAGCGGAAGCGCTGCCAATAGCGGCTTGTATGCCGGCGCTACGTTCTCCCTTGCCGCGGCCGTGTAGAAAGTGCCCGTGGACGTCTGCGGCAGGCGCAATCGCAAGCCTTCGTAGGAAAAAAAGAAGAACGTTCTGTTCTTTCGGATAGGACCGCCGAAGGTACCCCCGAAATCGTTCTGGCGCAACGGCGGCTTCGGCTCCGGAACATGTCAAAGAAGTTGCGGGCGTCGAAAATGTCGTTCCGCAGGTAATCGAACGCGCTGCCGTGGATTTGGTTGGTACCGGAGCGCGTGAGGACCAGCACCTGCGCTCCGGGGCTGCGGCCATACTCGGCCGTGTAAGTGGACGTCAGGACGCGGAATTCCTGCATGGCATCCACAGAGACCAGTTCATTGGTAGCCCCGGAAGCGTTAAGACCCGGGACCGCACCTCCAAATGCTTGCCCCACGCCAAAATCCGTAGCTGTAACGCCAAAGTTTGCACTGACACCATCGATCATGAAATAGTTCGCGTTGGTGCGCTGGCCGTTTACACTGAACTGTCCGGGAGCAACCCTGACAGTGAGGTGCCAACGGGTATGAAATTTACCCCCGGGGTCAGTGCGATGAGCGGCTGAAATGTGCGGCCGTTTAGCGGCATGTTCTGCACAAGTTGCGGGTCTATGATCGTGCTGACTGCTGGGTCAGTTGAATTCAGCAGCGCAGCCTGGGAATTCACGGTGACGCTCTCAGTCACAATGGGCAATTCCAGCGAGAAATCTAGATTCGCCTGCTCCGCGACGCTCAAACAATCGCGTCGCGCGTCAGCGTCCGGAATTTATCCGCTTGGACAGTCGCTTCATACGTCCCCGGATTCAGGCTGGGGAAGCTGTAGAAGCCATCCTGGTTCGTGCTTTCCTGCCGCCGTGCGCCGGTCTCCTCATTACGGACTTCAACCCTCGCGTTTGCAACCACTCCACCGCTGGGGTCCTTCACAAGCCCGCTTAGTTCGGCCGACTGGCCGAATACGGAGCCAACAACAGTAAGAAACAACACGGATGAGCGCAGACCCGTGAGCATGACTTACCTCAGTGAGTAGTAGTGCAATTTCAGATCAGATTGCTAGTGAGAGCTATATTTGTCGTACTAAGGCCTCGTCGCTGCGAGGGCACACAAGACAAGTTCCGTCCCAGGCCTTTCGGGTTAGTGCTGAACTTTGTCCGCCTGTTTTCGAACTAAGTCCATATATTCACGCACATACTCACGATAGGCGATCGGAATCTGATCGCGAGTAATCTCGCCGCCTAGATCGGCGTGCTGGCCCACACGGCCTGAATACTTCGTCTTCAGTTGCTGATTGCCGGATGAGGTTTCAATCGTCACATCGCCGGTCAGATCCTCTGATCGTTTTCCGATAATCTCGGCGAGTTTGCCCATGGCCTTGAGCTGCTCGGCGTCTTTAATGTCCTTGTCGCCATTTTGGTGGCCGACACCGGATTGAGCCGAATCTGTCTTGTGATCGGCCGATTCCGAACTGCTTCGACCAGAGCTCTGAGTTTTCTCCGCAGTGGCGCCTTGCGCCTCACCCTCCGCACTCTGTTGTTGATCAGACTGCTCGTTGCGAGCGCCCGGCTGGCGATTCGCATTGTCTCGCTTACCGGCTATGGCCTCATCGCCGGAGCGTTGGGCTTGCGAGGAGCGCTGGTTCTGTTGGGAAGATCTCTGGCCGTCGGCGTTGGGCCGCAGTTTGGCCATTAGACTCGAGAGCGCATCCTTCATGCGGTCGACAACGCCAGAGTCCTTCTGGGTGGTTCCGTTCTGCTCGCCTTCCTTGCCGGCGCCCTGTTTGCCCGTGTTTGATTCGGTGGAGGGCTGCCCAGTATCCTGGCCGGTTCGAGAATCGCCGGCGGGTGATGAGCTATCGGCCGCATCGCCCTTCGCTTGCTGCGTACCGGCGGGAGCTTTCGCAGCCGCTGAGGAAGATAACTCTTGCGGGCCTCCGCCTTGCTGGCCTTCCGGAGGCGCATTCGGCGATTGTCCGGGCTCCTGACCGCGTCCTGGAGATGCCCGCCGCGATGTTTCTTGACGCGCGTGCTCCGGCACTCCCTTCCCAGGGTGAAGTGAATTCTCTATGCGTTCCACAACATCCGCAAGCTGGAAGGGCATTATCGTGTGCTGCAGACTAAGACTTCTGGTAACCAGATACCGCAGGGCGAACAGGCCAAGGGCGACAATGGCGAGGAGCACCGTAAGCTGCCACGAGCGGCGCCCGGCAAACGGAAAAGCGCGCGCGGAGTCGATTCCAGAAGCGATCCGCTCCGCTCGATCGACCTGAAACAGTACCGCGGGAGTGCGTTCGAGCTCCGCGTGCTCCAGCAGATACCACGCAGTCGAAAGCGAATCCTGGAGTTGCAGGCGGCGGTCGAGAATCTGTGCCACGCGGTAGGTGGGCAGTCGTCTGGCATACACACGATAAGCAACAGTACAAAGCGCTATCGCCGTAAGAATCGCGAGCCAGGAGGGAGGGACCGTTTCGGTTCCGAGTATCAACAGCACGATTGCGCCTGTGAGCACTGTCGCGCTTGCAAAGCCGAGCTGATCGAGCAGGAGGATACGGAAGCGGCGCCTTTTCGCGGCCCGGATGATGGTAATGACCTGAAACTGGCCGCGAGTTGAGATGCGGGGCAAGACAGACGGCCTCAGGCCTGATTATCCCATGTGGATGCGAGATGAGCCGCCGCGCACACAGCCAAAACTATCTGCGCCACCCGTATAAATAAGACCGGAGAATAAAATTTTCGGGGAGGCAGTTGGATGAGGGAGCGTGGTACGAGAAGCAGGGCCCAGCGAGAAGTATTGAGGGTGGGTGAGATGCCGGACCCGCATCCGGCTGCCGATGAAGTTCGCATTCGCATAGCGGCGTCGGGCATTAACCCGGGCGATATTAAGAAGCGTGAAGACGCCTTTGGTTACGGTATGGCGTACCCCCGTGTCATTCCGCATAGTGATGGCGCCGGCCAGGCGGATCACATCGGTGATCACGTTTCTTCCGAATGGCTCGGGCAGTCAGTGTGGTGTTACGGAGCCCAATCGTATCGTCCGTTTGGTACCGCGGCGGAGTTTACAGTAGTCCCCGTGAATCAAGTCGGCCGTCTACCTCAAGGCGTGTCGTTGGAGCAGGGCGCCTGTCTCGGAATACCCGGCATAACCGCTCACCGCGCTGTGCATGTTGCCGGCGACGTAAGTGGACGGACGGTTTTGGTTCAAGGAAGCGGCGGGTGCGGTTGGCCTTTGCGCGGGCAGCTCGCCCGGTTGCGGGCGCACACGTCAGCTCCGGTGTAGTCAGCCCCGCAATCGTACCGCCCAGGCTGGGGTTGGCGAAGATAAAGTTCTGTGCTCGCGCCGTCACAAGAAACGCTCTCGCGTCAGCGCACCATCTCTCTTCCCGTTCGCCGAAGCCGATGCAGCACTCGATGTGGCCAACGCCTCGAACCCGAGACCGGCCAGCAGCCGAGCTGAGCCACATCCCAGGGATTCGGAATCACGAACACGCCAGGGCGATCGTGCAGGGCGCGGAATCGAGCGGCTTTATCTTTCTGAGTCGAGCTCACGAAATTACTTCCTATTATCTGGGAGTACGGCAAGCATCCCTGAGCGCGCGTTACAAGTTGAGCGTGATCCATGCTGGCGCGTGATCGCTCGCGTTGTCCTCTGCGCGGACCCATCGATTAACGCCAGCATCAATGAGAAGAGGAGCGAGCTGAGGAGAAAGGAGCAAATGATCCAGCCGCATCCCTTTGTCAGCCTGCCATCTCTCGAACTTGTAGTCCCAGAATGTCCACAACGGCCCGGAGGGATGCACTTTCCTCAGGGCATCAGTCCACCCTTGGCGAAGCAACCGCTGGAATGCTTCCCGACTTGCTGGCTGCACAAGAGCATTCTTGTCTAAAGATCGAGTTGGGTAGATATCCTCTACGGTGGGCACCACGTTGTAATCGCCCGCTAACACGACCGGGAGGCCAGTTGTGATCAGGTCCTTTGCATGTGCGATCAGCCGTTCGAACCAAGCCAATTTGTAAATGAATTTCGGCCCAGGTTGAGGATTGCCGTTGGGTAGGTAAATGCAAGCAATGAGAACACCGCGAACTGCTGCTTCCAGGTAGCGAGCCTGACGGTCACGGTCATCGCCAGGAAGCTCTAAGCGTGTCACGACCGGTATTTGTTCACGGCTGAGGATCGCCACACCATTCCAGGAGCGCTCACCTACCCAGACTGCTTCGTATCCGGTGGACCGCAGAGCGCCGGCTGGAAAGCAACGCTCTTCTGTCTTGAGTTCCTGTAAGCAGGCAACTTCAGGCTTCTCCCTTTCGAGCCAACGCAACAGATTGGCAAGCCGCTTATTGATGTTGTTGATGTTGAAGGATGCAATCTTCACGCTATCAGTCCAGCAGAGCCCACTTACGGAGCTTACTGCGACCACGCGCCGTACCTATACCCAGCCAATCCGAACATGGGATTGTGATAACGTGTCGGAAATCATGAAACCAACTCGACGCGGATTCTTGCGCGCAGGCGCCGCCACGCCAGTTCTGATCACGGCGATTCAACCTGCGGCTCGGGCCTTAGCAGAGGGCACTCAGAGCACGTTGAAAACGGTGATGGACCTGATTATTCCAAGTTCGGACGGCATGCCGTCGGCAAGCGAGGCTGGAGGGATCGCGTATTTGGAAAGTCTGATGCAGCGCAACAAGGATGCTGCTACGGACATCACAAAGGGTCTCGATGTGGCGAATGCTTTCAGCGAGCGCTCGTTCAAGAGATCGTTCAGCGAGCTCGAAAAAAGTGATCAGATTGCTGTCCTGAAGGAAATGGAGAATTCCGCTCCCGGTGTTTTCGATGCGCTGAGAGCCTACGTGTACGAGTCCTATTACACGCAGCCGGCGATCTGGAAACTGATCGGTTACGAACTTTACCCGACTGATCATGCGGGACCGCATCTTCAGCCGTTCGACGATGGGCTGGTGGCAAGCGTCCGAAAAATGTCCAAGCTTTACAGGGATGCCTAACCGTGCAGAACAACGACATTGACATTCTGGTTATCGGGTCGGGCGCGGCCGGCGCGGTACTCACAAAGCGCTTGACCGATCTGGGCGCGAGAGTGATGTGCCTGGAACAAGGCGGATGGATTAAACCGAGCGACTATCCATCTGAGCGTCCGGATTGGGAAATTCAACTCCGCCGAGGGGCCTTTAACTTCAGCCCCAACGTTCGCAGGCGGTGGGAAGACTATCCGGTGGTGGAGACAGGCGCGAACCCACCGCAGGTTTTGATGTTTAATGCCGTTGGCGGTAGCACTCACCATTGGGCGGGGCATTTTCCGCGCTTTCATCCATCGGATTTCAGAGTGCAGAGTCTTGATGGCTTCGCAGATGATTGGCCGATCAGCTACGACGAACTGAAATCTTATTACGAACAGAACGATCTCGACTGGGGCGTTGCCGGGCTGAATGGAGATCCTGCGAATCCGCCGCGCTCTCCACGTCCGACACCGGTTTTGCCGATAGGAGTTCTGGGCGCGACGATCGGAACAGGCTTCAACAAACTCGGTTGGCATTGGTGGCCATCCGACAACGCAATCATTTCGCGCGATTACAACAACCGGCCCGCATGCGGTTTGCATGGCAAATGCATGTTCGGTTGCCCGATTGGGTCAAAGGCGTCGACGGATGTCACTCACTGGCGCAAGGCGATTCGAAAAGGGGCCACTCTGCAGCCGTGGTCGCGCGTGCGCGAGATCACGGTCGATGCGCGCGGCAGAGCGAAATCCGCTGTATACTACGATCGCCAAGGAAATTTGCACGAGCAAACGGCGAGAGTGATAGTTGTTTGCTGCAACGGTATCGGCACGCCGCGGCTTCTGTTGAACTCGAAATCGAACCTGTTTCCGGAGGGGCTGGCTAATTCGACGGGACTCGTGGGGAAGAATTTCATGACCCACCCGTTTCGAACTTTGGAAGGCGTTTTTAAAGCACCCATGGACGGACACCTAGGTCCGTTTGGTATCCCGGCCATGAGCCAGCAGTTCTATGAGACAGATACGAACCGCGGCTTCGTTCGCGGATATACCCTTCTTCTAGAGCGCTCGTTCGGTCCCCTGCACCAGGCGTGGGGCA
>JAFATG010000334.1 GCA_019244055.1 Acidobacteriaceae bacterium
GCGTATTCAATCTGTAGATCAACGATTGGGTGAACGGCGTGCGCGCGCCGGATGGTCTCGGGGCCGACCTCGGACAAACCAATGTAGCGAACATAGCCGGCCTTCACCAGGTCGGCAATGGCTCCGATAGTTTCCTCAATGGGAACGGCGGGGTCGAGGCGCGCTGGACGATAGATGTCGATGTGATCGACGCCGAGACGCGTCAAGGTATAGGCAAGCGAACTTTTCACGGCCACAGGACGCGCGTCGAATCCGATCCAGGAGCCATCGGGGCCGCGGAGGGCACCGAATTTTACCGACAGAAGAGCCGCATCGGGACGGCCCCTCAACGAACGACCGATTAGAAGCTCGTTAAGTCCCATACCGTAAAAATCACCGGTGTCGATGAGATTGACACCGTGATCGAGGGCCGCATGGATGGTAGCGATGCTCTCGTTGTCGTTGGCATGGCCGTACATTGCGGACATACCCATGCAACCAAGAGCAAGCGGGAACACCCGCGGACCGGCCGAGCCTAGCTGGCGAAGTTCAGTACCGTTATGTTGCATAAACTCATCGTAAGAAGTCGGCCCTTTGAGATTTGGTGGGATAGCTGACGAAATCGACATGATGTTACTTGAAGCGGGAAGTCGTCTCTTATTTGGGTGCCTATGAGACGAACTAAGGCGATACCGACAATCGCACGGTGCAGTTGGTTCCCTGTGTTGCTCGGCCTATTGCTTTACTCTGCGGGCGCCGTGGGCGCGGACACGGGCGCAACGAACCTGGGCGGCCAGTACATTGCGACGGCCTATTCTCAAACCGGGATAACGAAATCTGGTGTGTACACACATGATCACGTGGTGGCGGCCGATCCCGCCATTCTGCCCGTCGGGAGCAGGATTAAGATCCGGCATGCAGGGCGATACTCAGGTGAGTACGTGGTGGCCGATACGGGAGAGAAGATTGTCGGGCGCAAGCTTGATATTTACATTCCGAATACGCGCGAGTGCATGAAGTTCGGCAGAAAGCACGTGAAGGTGGACGTCGTTGAACTTGGGGATGGGACGCATGAGGCGACCAAGCAAGCAGATGAGGCCGTCAAGCAAGATGTTAAGCAGGACATCTCGAAGGGCGTGGTAGGAAATGCCGCGAACGAGAAAGATTGGGTGAAGCAAGGGGCCCCCGTAGCTGACGCAGTGAGTGGAAGTGCGGGAAGTACACAGGCGGAAACTGGGAAATCCGCGACGAAGAGCACTTCGAGCGCGAGCGAAACCGCACCTCCGAATAAACCTCCGCTATAATGCCGCATTTAGTGTCGAGGCATTGGATGGCGGCAAACAAGACTAGAGTCTACGACGCTCTTGTCGTTGGCTCCGGAGCGAGCGGCGGCTGGGTGGCCAAAGAACTCACCGAGCATAGCCTGGAAGTTCTGATGCTCGAGGCCGGACCACCGCGCATTCCGAGCCGCGATTTTACCGAACACGCGTGGCCGTATCAGTTGAAATACCGCGGATTCGGCGATCAGAAGCAACTGCTGGTTGATCAGCCTGTGCAGCGCCTCTGCTATGCCTGCGATGAATACAGCCATCAGTTCTTCGTCAATGACAACGAGCATCCCTATACGTTTCCCTCCGAGAAACCGTTTATGTGGATCCGTGGGCGACAGGTCGGGGGCAAGACGTTCTGCTGGGCGCGTGAAAGTTATCGTTACAGCGACTACGAATTTCGGGCTGCCCGGCGCGATGGTTATGAGGAGAACTGGCCGTTTACGTATCAGGAGCTGGAGCCTTACTACAACAGGGTGGAGAGTTTCATTGGGGTGAGTGCCTCGTACGAGGGCCTTCCGCAGATGCCGGATGGCAAGTTCCTACCGGCTATGAATTTGTCGTGTGGCGAGGTGTTGGCGCGAGACGTCATCCAGAAGAAGCTAGGCTGGCGCTTAATGCCGGATCGGGTGGCGAATCTGACGGTCCCGCATAATGGCCGCCCGGCTTGCCACTTTTGCGACCAGTGCCAGCGCGGCTGCCACACGGCGTCCTACTTCAACAGCCCGTCAGTCACGCTGCCGGCGGCTGCGAGGACCGGTCGCTTTACGCTGCTGAGCGATGCGATCGTGAGCCATCTTCTGATGAACCGCGAAGGCCGCGCGGAGGGCGTCCACTACATCGAGCGCGTTAGCGGGGCTCATAGAGAGGCGCGGGCAAAGGTGGTCATTCTGGCGGCGGGCGCACTCGAATCAACGCGCATTCTGCTCAACTCGCAATCGCATCGCTTTCCTAGCGGGGTCGGAAATTCGAGCGGAGTTCTCGGCCACTATTTGATGGATCACTTTACGATCGAAGGCGCCGGCGGGGAACTTGCGAGTTTGAAGAGCGCGCAACGCGAACCAGTCGGCAATCCTTGCGGGTACCTGATCCCGAAATACGTAAACACGGAGGGCCACAGGAACCCCGATTTTCTACGTGGATACCGTTTCGATGGAGGCGCAAGCCAGCAATTGTATGAACAAGCCTTCATGCTGCCTGGATTTGGAAGCGGTTGGCGCGACAGGGTGAGGCGCGAGATTCCGTATTACTTTTCGATCGAGGCGCAGGGTGAGTGTCTGCCGCGCTTCGATAATTATGTGGAACTCGACCCGGAAGTGAAGGATGCCTGGGGCATACCGGTTTTGAGAATTCACGCGAGCTATGGAGAGAATGAGCGGAAGATGGCCAAAGCCATGCGGGCGGACATCGGCAGCGTGCTCGACGAATTGAAGGTGAAGAATCCGACTCCACCGAGCGAGGAATTGAGCGTGTTCGGAAAGAATATTCACGAGTGTGGAACCGCGCGGATGGGAACCGATCCGAGGAAGAGCGTGCTCAATGCACATAACCAACTGCACGACGCCAGGAACATTTTCGTTACTGATGGCGCGGCGTTTGTGACACAAGGCTGCTACGAGCCGACGCTCACGATTATGGCGATCTCCTCCAGAGCAGCAGATTACATCGTCGATGCGAATAAGAAGGGCGAATTGTAAAGGCCGAATGTCACAGCCAATCGATCCAGAGGATGATTTGACGCGCCGAAGCTGGATGATTACGCTCAGCCAAGCGGCTATTGGATTGGGAGTAGCAGCCAAAATCGAAGCCGGCGAGCAGCAGACGACGCAACTCCCCCCAGGTCTTTACCAGCCGGATGCCGAGCATCTCAGTCATGCGCTCATGAACGACGGGCGATTCCATCCGATTCCAGAGGGCTGCCCCACTGACTACATCCGCACGAGCAGCGAGCCGTTTCACCCGCAGTTTTTTTCGGAAGACGAGTTTACGGTGACCCATCGGATCGTCGAGTTGCTGCTGGGCGAGGTCTCTCAACCCGGCGCAGATGGCCGCGAAATCGTCAGTCAGGAAGTAGCCCAGTGGATCGACCTTCGTGTTTCAAGCGCGGCTGGGGTTCGGGAGGCTGCGCTTCACATGAACTCGCTTCCTCGCGCGTTGGCGGCAGCGTATTTCGGTTTGCATCATGTAAATGAAATCGAGACGTCGGACCCTGAGAAAATCTGTCGCGAGGGGCTCACATGGATCGCGAGCGCGGCACAATCGCGGCAGGCCCAGGATTTCTTGTCGCTCAGCACAGAGCAACAGATTGCGATATTGGATTCGATCAGCGACGGAAGAGCGGATAAGGAGAATGAAAATCCGGGAACTCGATTCTTTGCTTTTCTGAAGGGTGAAGTAATTAGGAGTTTCTATACTTCCCGTGCGGGTCTTAAAGAGCTCGATTTCAAGGGCAATGCTTTTTATGCTCGATCTCCTGGATGTCAGACCAAGTGAACTCATGCGCGGATGGAGATGCGCGCTCCTCTTTGGTTTGTTACTGCTTCCGGGTTTGGGTTTGCACGCGGAGCAGGATGTTTCAGCTTCGGATTCCGCGAGGCGCGGAAGGACGCAGTTCGCCCAGAGCTGCGGCTTCTGTCATGGCGCGGACGCGAACGGCGGCTCGGAGGGCCCCAACCTGATGCGCTCCGCAATCGTTCGGCACGACGAGAATGGAAATCGGATCGCTCCGGTGATCCGCGATGGCCGTCCGGGAAAGGGGATGCCGCCGGTCCCGCTCAGCGATAGTCAAATCGCAGAGATCGTCGCGTTTCTTCACCGGAGGCTGGAAGAGTCGGATCTCAGAAGCCCAGCGAATCCGCGCGAGTATGATCTCAAGACTCTAGTCACGGGCGATGCCGCCGCAGGAAAGGCGTTCTTTTATGGGTCCGGAGAATGTTCGAAATGCCATTCGCCATCAGGCGATCTTGCAGGTATCGCGAAAAAATACACACCTACCGATCTTCAAGCGCAGTTCCTGTACCCGTCCGATGTAAAAAAGACTGCGAATATAACAACTAGTTCAGGAGAGCGCTTTGCCGGCACGCTCTTCTATGAAGACGCATTCAATATCGCGATCAAAGATGAGGCGGGTTGGTATCATTCGTGGCCGCGTTCCGAGGTGAAGGTTGAAATTCGTGATCCGCTGGCGGCTCATTTAGAACTACTGCACAAATACAGTGAGGCGGACGTACACAACTTGTTTGCCTATCTGGAGACATTGAAATGAAGTGGGTTGCCGTTGTTCTGATCAGCGCGTCCTCTGTATACGCGCAGGCGCTGGATCCGGCCGCCCTTCTGCAACCAGCGGTCGATACGTGGGCTTCCTACAACGGCGATTATTCCGGCCGGCGCTACAGCACGCTCACGCAGATCAACAGCAGCAACGTTCAATCGCTCGGCATGGCTTGGGCGTTTCAGACTCACTCGACAACGCTCAAATCGACGCCGCTCGAGGTAAACGGAGTGTTGTACTTCACAACGCCGGATAACGTTTGGGCCATAGATGCACGTAGCGGCCGATCGATTTGGCACTACAATCGACCATCTCAAGGCGACCACATCGGGCAACGTGGGGTGGCGATGTATAAGGACCGGCTCTATTTCGGCACGCCGGACGCGCACCTGGTCTGCCTGAATGCGCGTGATGGAAAGCAGATCTGGGATAAAGAAATCGCCGATGTGCACTTTGGCTATTACATCAGCATTGCTCCGTTGATCGTTAAAGATCGCGTGATCATTGGAACGTCCGGCGATCAGGCGGACATCCCGCATTTTCTGGAAGCACTGGATCCGGAGAGTGGGAAAGTGATCTGGCGCTGGGAGAGTCTTCCAAAACCCGGCGCTTCCGGATCGGAGACATGGCCGGATGAGGAGGCGTTGACACATGGCGGAGGTCCGACCTGGATGACCGGAACGTACGATCCCGACTTGAACCTTCTCTATTGGGGAACGGGTAACCCACATCCCGTGCTGGCACGTATCGGGCGAGCGGGCGCGAATCTCTATACGTGCTCGATTGTGGCCTTGAATGCCGATACCGGCAAATTGGTCTGGTATTACCAGCCTTCCCCTCACGATATGCATGATTGGGATGCGGTCGAGACGCCCGTTTTATTCGACGCGGAGTTCGAAGGCCGAAGCCGGAAGTTGCTCGCGCAAGCCAGCCGGAACGGTTATTTCTTTCTGCTCGATCGCGCGACGGGCGAGCATCTTCTCACGGCTCCTTTCGTTCAGACTGACTGGGCTGCAGGGCTCGATTCGAAAGGTCAGCCGATCCCGAACAAAGCGAAGGAGCCGCAGCTTGATGGCGCACTGGTCAATGCCTATGAGGAAGGCGCCACGAACTGGATGGCTCCGAGTTTCGATCCGGAAACGAAGTTGTTCTACGTGAACGCGCAGCAGGGATTCACGGTCTATTACCTGACGCTAAACGCGAACCAACAGCCTGAAGGCCACCAAGGAGGCGCGGCAAGCCCGCTGTGGTCTAAGGCGCTTCTTGTCGCGATCGATTATCGAACGGGAAAAGTTCGCTGGACTAGAGAAGAAGAGGAAGGGGCTGCGCATCCGGGCATTTTGACTACCGCCGGACATCTCTTGATAACCGGAGATGTTTCGGGTAACTTGCTAGTACTCGATCCAGAGGATGGCCGGACCTTGTGGCACGTTAATCCGGGTGGACTCTTGAATAGCTCGCCGATGACGTATGAATTAGATGGCCGCCAGTATATAGTCACCGGCGTCGACAGTGTTCTGTATGCGTGGGCATTGCCGAAGGTGCAGTGACTGGGCTATTCGTCACGCAAGGCAATTACGGGATCGACTTCGACGGCTCGCAGCGTGGGAACGAAACATGCTATCAGCACCACGGCTGTCATCAACAAGACCACAACGGCGAAAACGGCTGGTTAGGTACAATGCGAGATTCTTAGCGCCCATACAAACGGCGGAGTTTGCACTTGCGGCACAGGAGGTCCCATTGAGTGAATTCATTCTGATTCCTCCCGTTGATGAAGCTCAAGAGTTCATCGAAATCGCAAATGATTTCGCAAATCCCTTGGACTTGGTCAGGGAGGCTATCAGCAACGCGTTTGATGCTCATGCAACAGACATTCGTCTCGCCTTCGATGTTGAAACAGTTGCCGGCGAGGCTACGTTTGTCATTCGTCTGACCGACAACGGCGACGGCATGAACCGGATTGGGCTGCAGTCATTTTTCGGTCTCGGGAATTCAACGCGGCGCACGGACAGGACAACGATTGGGGAAAAGGGCCATGGAACAAAAGTGTATTTCAATGCTAAAAAGCTCGTGGCGGAAACGCAACGGGACGGGATTCGACTGATTGCCATCTTGGATGCGCCATTCTCTAAGCTGCACGACCGTAAAATCCCTGAGGTGCTGGTGCGCGAAGAGCCCTGCGAAACAGCCGCGACAGGGACTACTATCACTATCTATGGATATAACAATAATCGTCGTGATCGTTTCACACATGGCAGGCTGAAGGACCACGTCTTATGGTTCACAAAATTTGGAAGCATCGAGCGGCAGTTCGGCCTTGAGACACTGCTGGGAGTCAAGTTGCATCTCAAGGGATTGGATCGCGATGAATTCGAAATCCTTGACTTTGGCCACCAGTTCCCGAGTGAAAGTAAAATGTCAATGCGCTTTTTGATAAGTACCTCATACAGGCACCGAATTACTACTGTCGCCGCTTCCTAAAGTTCTGGAAGCTTACCAAATCATCCAGAAGTGCGCTATGACGCCGTGTTTTCCGTCGAAGGCAAACGTGTGAAGTACGATAGCAATCCAATGCTGCGTCGTCCGGGCTACAACGCCCCCGAGGGAGCGTATACCGTTCAGGACCGTTACGGTCTCTGGCTCTGTAAGGTTTTCATTCCGATTCAGCGAAAGAATGAATGGATCACGACCAAAGGGTCTGAATTTACAAAATTACACGCCTTCTTTAACTGTCAGGCGCTGAGACTTTACGGCGAATCGCGGATCTGTCGAGAATACACCGACAGAGATCTTGCAGGACGTGGAACGTGTTATCCGGCGAATCTATGATGAGTTAACCGAGGGAGACGACTGGCTGCAGTTGAGCTACTTAGAAGAAGAAGCGGACACTTATAATACTGTTGAAAAAGAAAAGAAGAACTTTCATTTCGTGTCGACAAGGCCAACAACGCCAAGATTGCTATGTACAAAAATCTGACCGTTGTTGAGCCAAGACGAGAGAGCGGTGTTTACAGCCTTGTTGTACAGTTGATGACGATTGAGCCCACTTTATTCCCATTTAGCATGGTTGATTACGACACGCTTGAAGGAATTAACGTATTGTGAAGGCGAATGATGCCGTGCAGGTGCACGGCTCGAGACTTTATTGTGTTGAATTTACGTATCTTCTTTCGACAGCATTTAATCATTCGTTCGAGAACTTACACAGCATCATTTGCTGGGACACAGAGCTGAAGCATGGAGATATCGTTAAAGACATCAATCGTGAAGAGCGGAAGCTATCGATCATAGCGCCCAATGCCATTGGCGATCGTACGCGCTATTTCCTCGATAATCCGCGCAGGGCTCACAAAATCGAGGTGTTCGTTCTTAAGGACTATCTGTCTCAAAAGCTGAATTTAGAATTCCGGCCCAGGACCGCAAAAGCTATTCACTGAAGTGGACCCAGCCGGCGAAAGCGAACCGAGGGTCTGAGCACGGAAGCCGTCGTGTGCTCCGATTTCGATTCGGCGCGCCTCCACGTTGCGACAAAAGCTGGTAAGCGTAGATGGCGTATCGCCGGAGCTGCCTAGCACCGAAGATGCAAATGACCGTGGCGAGGTCCTGCTATTCAATCAGCTTGAGCGTGCCGAACGATTCGGGGACGTGAAAGCTTGCGTGCTGGGTCGGCTGCCAGGCAATGTGTTTCTGTTGTTCAGGCGGACCTTGCGACCGGTAGAAATTCGCCCTTAGCAGATTTCCGGCAGCGGCCGGGCGCGTATCGATGGATGCATACGGAATTCGCATGCACGCGTACCAGATTCGAGAGGCGCGATCGATTCTCGCTGCGACCTGGAGGCCTGAATTCCACAGCCAACCATGCTCCGGATGCGGATTGTCGAGATTGATATCCAGGTCGACCCATTCGCCTTGAGGCGATACTTCGAACTCCTTGTACCGCCGCATATTTTGAAAATCTGAGCCGATGAATGCCTCGGCGACATCCCAACGCCACAACTCGTTCGTTTCGCGATCCGTCTTGGGATCGGGTTTGAGGTGAAGGTGCTCATACGGGCAAATGAAGAGCAGATACAGATTTTCTTTCGTCCATCGCGAGCGCACTTCAGTGCGATGGCCTGCAACGGGTTTACCGAACGGATCGCTATCGGCGATGATGCGCGGAGCCGAAACCCAAAACGAAGAGTTTGGATCGGTATTAGGAGCGACGTTTTCGTGAGCGTGTTTGCTTTCCAGCGTCGGCGTTGCTTGCGGATCAGCGATAGGCGCAGTAAACATAGCGAGCGTAACAGTGCATAAGAGGATGGTTTTCATTTCAATTCAGCCAGCGATCCAGATTGCTTTGAACGAAGTCGTTGTCTTGCAGAGCTGGATAACTGGCGCATACTCGATCAATCTCCTCCATCTGCCCGGGTGAAAGGCTCTCTTCAGGATCGAGGCACCAAGGGCCGGCGAGCAGACCCTGCCTCCGCAAGATTTCATGCAGGCCGGCAATACAGCCGTCAAACTGATTGCGCGCGTCAAATAGGGCAGCATTGGCATCGGTAAGCGAAGCAGAGCGGGCAAGAATTTCGAGCGCTCCCCGGCCGCCGTTGGTTCGGCATTCTTGAATTTCATGAAGCAGCTCGACTGCGCGCTTGGTCCATACGGCCCATTGTCCGAGCAGTCCTCCGGCGAAGTGAAAACTTCCTTGGTCCAGGCAAAAATCGGCGAGCAGATCCGGAATGATGTTGTCATCATTGCCGGTGTAGAGTGCGATTCCCGAGCCGCGCCCACTGGCGGCGACTCCCCTGATCACGTCCACTGTCTGATAACGGTTAAATGGCGCGACCTTGATGGCAACGACCGATTCAATTTCGCAGAAGTGACACCAGAAATTGTAGCTCAGCACTCGCCCGCCGACTGCCGGCTGCAAATAGAACCCGAAGAGCGGAAGTTCCTGGCCGATGGTGCGGCAGTGCGCGATGAGATCAGAGTCGCCGTCTGTGGCAAGCGCGGCGAGGCTGAGCAATCCGAGGTCAAACCCTGCCTCGCGCGCAAGTTCCGCTTCGTGAACAGCCTGCCCGGTGTTGCCGCACAATCCTGCAATTTTCAAGACCCGTTTGCCCGAGGCGTGCTCGAATTGCTTTACGGTTGAGGCAGCAAGCCGGAGGACCGGCTCGAATAATCCGAAACGTGGATCTCGAATAGCGAACTGGGTCGTGTGGACGCCCACCGCAACACCTTGCGCGCCGGCATCGCAGTAATAGCGTGTGAGCCCTATTTGCCTACGCTCGTCGAGCTTCCGCTCTGCGGTTAGCGCGAGCGGGTGTGCGGGAATGACGCAACCATTCTTGAGAATGGCGGCGGCTTGGCGGTCGAGCTTTGGATGGGCCACCACTAGTAGTTCCCGTCAACAACTTCAAAGTGAGTCGGCTTATTGAGAGTGCCGCCGCCGTACATAACCCAATCTCCTACCCACTTGGTCAGGACCGGCAACGAAACAGACGGCGTACCTAGCAGAGAATGACAGAGCGATGCATCACTTAGAAGTGCTCGATCGCCTTCCTGGCCTTGGATCCGACACGCGCGATTGAAATGAGTTGCAAACGACTGCGCTATCTCTCGAACGCGAATGGTCTCGGCGCCCGTGACGTTCAGAATTCGCGGTGGCGAGGAACAGAACCCGAGCGCGCGTAAGGCATAGGAGTTCGCATCGCGCTGCCAGATCGCATTGAATGTGGGAACGGTCACGTCGACGGGCTCATCGGAGTAGACTTTTTGAGCGATGTCGACGAGCACGCCGTAACGCAGATCGACGGCATAGTTTAGGCGGAAGATCAGGCACTCCGTTTTGTATTCGTTCGAGTAATACTCGAAAATTCGCTCTCGGGCGAGGCAGGACTGCGCATATTCCGCGGTTGGGGATGGAGGGTCCGTTTCTCGTGAGCCACCCGAAACGATGTCGCTCAGGCCGTAAACATTGCCCGTTGAGAAGACGACGATACGGCTGCGCCGGTAATGATACGCCGCAAGCGCAGGGGCGATTGCGTTCATTGCCCACGTAAGATCGGGACGACCAGTGGAGCCGAATTTGCGACCTGCCAGATAGAGTACGTTTTCGCATTCAGGCAGTTGATTCATCTCAGGGGGGTTGAGCAGATTGCATTCGAGCGTTATGACGCCGGCGGCATCGAGATCGCGCCGCGTGGCTTCAGAGGTGAATCGAGAAACCGCCAGGACGCGTTTGCGGACACCCGCTTCGTCCGAGGCGCGCTTAGCAAGCTTTGCTAAGGAAGGTCCCATTTTGCCACCAGCGCCCAGGAGGATAATGTCGCCGTTCAGTTCCCGCACGAATGCGCGGTCTGCTTCGCTTGGTTCCGAAAGACTGGCCTCCAGGTCTTCGACTGATTCCACTCGAGATTTGAGCATCGCCGTTCAGCGTACGCTAACCGAATTCAGGACCAACGACGGCAAATACACGTTCCCTGTGGCCAGGGTATCTGTTTTCTCCGTGATGCATGCGAATAAACGAGCGCTCCTCCGCAAATCCATTTGATCTTAACCAGCGAAGCCAGGAGGGAGAATGCGCCGGGGCGTCGATTCCGAGCCACTGACTGCGCACGTGAGCGAGGCATTGCAAGACTAAATCGCGGGCGATGTTTTGGTGGTCGGCAATGACTGGCCCGAGCTGTTGATACAGGAAACCGGGACGTCCAAAGCAGTAGCCTGTTATTTCGCATGTGCGAGCGATCCAGGCACACTCGGGCGAACGCGCGTAGAGAGATCGAAGCACCGGTTCTCTGTCTGCTCCGAAGATGGTGCGGTCCAGGCGGAACACCGCGGAAAGGTCCTGTTCACGCATAGGACGGATCATCGGGTGAACTGGAGCGACTTGTAGGGCATCAACGCTTCTGGTGAAGCGAGTAAGGGAATACTCATCGACAAACCCGTGTTGCCGGTAAAGCTCCCGGCCCGCCGACGTGGCGTCGAGGCGAACGCAAGTATTGCTGCTCAGGAGAGCGAGACCTTCTTGAAGCAGCCGCGTCCCGATGCCCGCTCGCCGGTGTTGCGTATTTACCAGCACCATGGCGAGCCAACTGAAGCGATCCTGGTAACGAACCGTTGCCAGTGTACCTACAACTTCGCCGTTCTTCTCCGCAACACGACATCCCGTCGGGCTGAGCTGTAGGAACAGGGACCAGTCACCTTCAAGCTGATTCCATCCGCTGCTCCGGCACAACTGCAGTCCAGCAGGAATGTCTGCGGCTACCATGCGGCGAATGATTAGTGGCTCGTCGATACCTAGGATTCTGTCACTTACACGTCACGAAACTGGGACATGTATGCAAAGATCAACGTTTTTGTTCTTTCGCGAATCCAGGCGTCCAACTCTCTTTGCGCCGCTTAAGTTTCCTTTGTACAGCACTCGCAGCTCATAATCTGTTTCGGTATGCAGACCGGAAAAGCGATACTTACCGTCAGTCTGAGTGATATACGACAATACCTGGAGAGAAGTGAGATTCTTAAGTTGGACGATGGCGCCTTTCAGGGGCTCGCCGCCTTTGTCTGTGACGGTTCCGCTGATGTTTCTTCCATAAGGCTCATTTATAACGGCAGAGGCAGCCAGTATTGCGGATATTGAGAACGCGATCACCAATACCGCAGGTTTCCTGATCATTGAATTATGCGCCCTTCGGCGGGGTTCCAGTTTGTGAACAGCAATCGCATAGCCAAAAAGGAAGCCACCTGGTAAGATTTGCCTCACCTGGTTTAAGGCGCAATTTTTCTAACGCTTCGAGGACGGGCTCAGCGACCCATGGATGCTGCACAGTCACAGGATGTCGACCTGACGACACTTGTCTGGCCCCGCGGTCCTCGTATCTACGAAATCGATACGTGGGTGTGGCTTTTCGAGCTTTCGAGAAAGTACGGAACCAGAGTTGATCTAAGTTGCGTTGATCCTGCGGAATGGGACGCCATTGCCGAGTTCGGCTTTGATGCCATGTGGTTGATGGGAGTGTGGGAACGCAGCCCCGCGGGAATTGCCATCGCTAACAGGAATCAATCCTTGCGAGACGATTTCGAGCGTGCTTTGCCTGATTTTCGTGAGGAAGATGACGTCGGGTCCCCTTATTGCGTGCGTCGCTATAGTGTTGATCCCCATCTAGGGGGCGACCGAGGGCTGGCGGTTGCCCGGCAGGAACTGGTGCGGCGGGGCATGCGCCTGATTCTAGATTTCGTCCCGAACCATGTCGCACCAGATCATCCCTGGGTGATAGAGCACCCGGAGTATTTCGTTCAGGGAAGCGCCGAAGATCTGCGAAGTCATCCGGCATCGTTTCTGGAATCCGGCGGGCATATCTTTGCGTGCGGGCGGGACCCCTACTTTCCGCCCTGGTCCGACGTCCTGCAGTTGAATGCTTTTCACTCGGGGCTTCGACAAGCCGTGGTCGAAACGATCTCGAGCATTGCGAGCCAGTGTGATGGAGTCCGCTGCGATATGGCGATGCTTCTGCTGAACTCGATTTTTGAGCGTACCTGGGGTTATGCCGCGGGGCAAAGGCCGCAAACCGAGTACTGGAGTGATGTCATTCCGGCTGTCAAGAAGGCGTATCCGAATTTTCTCTTCATGGCAGAAGCGTATTGGGATCTGGAAGGGGAGCTTCAGCAGCGAGGATTCGATTTCTGTTACGACAAGAGGCTCTATGATCGCCTGGAACATGAGAGTGCCGAGGCGGTACGGCTTCACCTCTGCGCAGAGCTTGGGTATCAGGAAAGGCTCGTTCGCTTTATCGAGAATCATGATGAGCCGAGAGCGGCAGCGACATTTTCCCCTGAAAAGCTGCGCGCGGCGGCGGTCACAATCGCGACGGTTCCTGGAGCGCGGCTTTTCTACGAAGGTCAGTTTGAAGGACGAAAGGTAAAGCTGCCTGTCTTCCTCGGGAGGCGTCCCGACGAACCCGTCGATCAGGATTTATTTGCTTTCTACTCGAGGCTCCTCAAGGCCATCAACGCCCCGGCCTTTCGGGAAGGACGATGGAGCTTGTGCGAGCGTTCGGGCTGGCCTGAGGACAGTAGCTATCTAAATCTGGTGGCGTGGAGCTGGCGAAACGGTGACGATTGTTGTCTGGTGGTTGTAAATCTCACTAGCAGCAGTGCCCAGGGACAGGTTCGAACGCCGTGGAACGAACTGCGAGGAAGAATGTGGCGGCTGAGCGACTCTCTGTCCGGGGCGAGCTTCGAGCGCAATGGTGACGAGATGCTGTCGCCAGGACTGTACGTGGGATTGGGGCCATGGCAGTATCATTTGCTTCGGTTTGGGATGGTGTAGGGCGATCAGCAGAAGCCCGCTAAAGCCGCACGCGGGCTAAGCCCCGCCCTCCGTTAGGGCAGCGAAGCTAAAAGAAGCTGGTGATGGCGTGCCAGGCGCTGTCGGCAACCTGAGGAACGTTCACGTTGAAAGAGACATCGACGCCTGCGCCCACGCCGAGATAGGCGCCTACATCGAGATTGACGTCGATTTTCCCTTTGTCGATGCCCAGGTCCAATTTGTCCTCGAAACCGACGCCCGCGCCGACGTTGGCGGATTCAGAGGCGGTTGTCCCGTCAACGCTCAGACTGCCCGTTTCGTTGGCCTGGGCACCGGCGAAAGCGCCTACGCCACCGTTCACGCCGACATCGCCCTTCAGCGGGTTGAATGCGACTTGCGCGTTGCCATTAACCCCGGCACCGACCGATGCATCGGCTGAAGCTTGCGTGGGTCCAGCGTGAAGGCCGGCTCTGGCGTCAACGAGGTAAGCGCTGGCATTCCCCGAGGCTTGGGCAGTGATGCCGTCGTGAGTAACGCCGAGATTCGCATCGCCCGAAGCCTGGACGCCAAGGGCGGACACGGTGAGAGACACTCGGCGATTGGAAAACGTCGCACTGGCCAGGGAAGCATTAGCGGAGCCTTGCGCGCTGATCAGGTTCAGGTTAGTTCTAGATAAAAAAAAGTTCGGGTCCTCCTCGGTGTTTTCGCCTTCCCGCTTCGACTCTTCGGACAATGACGGCGAGGCGGTGGCAACCTTCAGCGACGAGCTCTGTCGTTCGGTGAGTTCGGTATCCCGCGAGACGAAATTGTAAGTCGTGATTCTGGCGAGTTCGAAATCGCCGGAGTTGCGATTGAGGGAGGCGGAAGTTTGGCTCGTGATTGCGACGCCGTGCAGGTTGACGCGATTTCCCGCGTCGGACAGATAAGGGAAAGCATGCTGGACGATACTGCTGGGAGTAATTTTGGTGCTGGAGGACGATTCGGGTTCTGGTGCGGCTGATCTGCTGGCGGATGGCTGTGTCTCAGGAGGAATTGCCGGCGTTCCCGCGCCATCTGTGATGCGCATTTGAAGTGCTCCTTTCCGCTCGGACGTTCGAATTATCGGAGCGGGCCAGAGAAATGTTGCCTGAGGCGAATTGCATCGTGCTGTCAGGGAGGGAGGCAGCATGGTGGAGGCGGCGGGAGTCGGGCTGGGTCGGGGTGTTGAGAACAGGCAAGTTATTGATTCTGCATTCCGACGATACTGATCATCCCGCTCATTCCGCTGATCCATCTTACGTAAAACTTACGTGAGAGCAGATTTGCACTTGCTACTACCTCAGACTGATTTGAGGTCCTCAAAGCCGGTTTCTGGCCAATCTCACCCTAGCGACTAGACGTCAAAGTGACGGCCCATCATGGCGCCTTGGCTGTCGGCGTCGCGACCGATAAATCTCAGTTTCCGAACTGCTCGTAACACAGGGGCTGTTCGGAAAAAGACACGCCGGCAATATTCGCGTGTATTCTTAGCAGATAAGGAGTCGCCCGCTGTGCAATCCGCCCATCCTGGAGAAGTGACGGTGCTTCTGCAGCAGATTGGCAACGGCGACTCGCATGCTGTCGATAGGCTGATCCCTTTGGTTTTGCACGAATTGCGGAAGCTGGCAAGATTGCAATTGCGAAACGAAAGATCGGATCACACATTGCAGCCTACCGAGCTGGTGAACGAAGCGTATATTCGCCTGGTACGCGATCAGGCACGAGACTGGCAGAGCCGGGCTCATTTTATCGGTGTTAGCGCATCCATTATGCGCCGAATACTGGTTGATTACGCTCGCCGTAGGCGGGCGCTTAGACGGCGCGGGCCTAGCAGCTCGGCTGTGGATGCGGAGCACTGCGTGGCGCTTTCCGATCAACAGGCGGAGCAAGTGCTCACGCTGAACATCGCACTCGACAGACTGGAAGAGATGAGCCCGCGGCAACGGCGAGTGGTGGAACTACGTTATTTCGGCGGGCTATCTCCGGAGGAAACTGCAGAGGTTTTAAACGTGTCTCCCATCACAGTTAAACGCGATTGGCTTGTCGCCAAGTCCTGGCTAAAAGGGCAACTGCGGAACCAGCCAGTAGGCTAAGATCCGGTAGTAGTAGGCATGGCCCCTGCGGAGTGGAACCAGGTAGTCGAGCTGTTCCACGCAGCACTCGAGAAGTCGGGCGATCAACGCGTCCTGCTGCTGGACCAGGCCTGCGGCACCCACACTTTGCTCCGAAAAGCAGTGGAAGAGTTGCTTGAGGAGTATGAGTCCGCCGGCAGCTTTCTGAGCGAACCGTTATTGGACATGCAGCCACGTGCATCTTGTTCCGATGTTGCGGTGCCCAATCAACGTTTTGAGCGCTTCATCCTGCTGGAAATGCTGGGCCGTGGCGGCATGGGTGAAGTGTGGTCTGCTCGCGATACGGAGCTGGACCGACTTGTGGCGCTGAAATTCCTGCGAGCTGAAACGGCATCCGAAGTTGACAGTGTGCAGATTGCTCGTGAAGCAAAAGCCGCATCCGCTTTGAATCATCCGAATATCGTGACGATCCATGAAGTGGTTCGGTCCGAAGGCTGTTCGGCCATTGTTATGGAGCTCGTGCAGGGCAGCTCGCTCGCGAAGTTGAGAGGTACTTCACTCCCTATCGACGAAGTGCTGTCAATTGGCGCCCAGATAGCCAAAGCGTTGACGGCCGCTCACGCCAACGGCATTATTCACGGCGACATCAAACCCGAGAACATCATTCTGCGCAATGACGGGTACGTGAAGGTGCTGGACTTCGGTCTGGCGCGACGAGTGGCAATAGAGAACACTGCGGGGGCGCAGGGCCCGATTTTCGGAACCTTGCGTTACATGTCTCCCGAACAGGCCAGGGGCGAGTCACTGACATCGGCCAGCGACGTATTTTCGTTTGGGCTAGTGCTGTTTGAACTCGCGGCCGGGAGGCGTGCATTTGCTGATCAATCACCGCTGACTGCGATGCAGGCCACCCTCACACAGGATGCGCCTGCACTCATCTCCGTGAATCCGCGCGCACCGGCAGCCCTGAGTTCGCTGGTCATGAGAATGCTGGCGAAGGACTCTGCTATGCGGCCCTCTGCCGCGGAAGTGGCAAAACAACTCGGCGAGAATTTGCCGTTTTCCGGAGAGCAGGTGGTTGGAGAAAGGTCTCGCCCGCAGCCGCGTCCGGGCCGCCGCTTCTGGCTGGCCACGGTGGCTATTTCGCTTCTTGTATTGGCCGCTGCCATCTGGTTTGTGTTCGGCAGGCGAGAGTCGGCACAATTCGCGGAGCTGAAAATCCAACCTCTTACTTCCCAAGCTGGCTGGGAACAATCTCCCGCGCTGTCTCCTGATGGGCAGTCGGTAGCGTTTACCTGGACTGACAAGCTGGATGGTCCGAGGCAGATCTACGTCAAGCGGCTTTCTGAGAATGATCCTGTAAAGCTGACGAGCGATGACTCAAAGGGCCCGATTGGAGATCTTGTCTGGTCGCCGGACGGCACACGGATTGCCTTTAAGCGCGCGAACAAAGAATTTCAAAAGTCCGGCGCTTTGTATTCGATACCAAGCACAGGAGGTGAGGAGAAGAAGCTTGTAGACGTGGCGAACCCAAATGTCAGCTCGACTATCGACTGGTCTCCAGACGGAACCGAGCTGGCATTCTCGGATGACTTGCGGGGGGCTCAGCGGCTTGCGATCTACCTTTTTAACCTTCGAACAGGAAAGCAATGGAAACTGACTTCGCCGCCTGCGGAAGACTGGGGTGATTGGGATCCCGAATTTTCGCCAGATGGTCGAACCGTAGTCTTCAAAAGAGTCGTGGAGTTTTGGGCAGACGACCTTTATGCCGTGCCAGTTACGGGAGGAAGTCCCCGGCGCGTGACCGCGGAGGGGCGAGGGATTTGGGGACACGCCTGGATGCGCGACGGCAAGAGCCTGATTGTATCCTGCCAGCGAGGCGGCACTATATTCGACATTTGGCGATTTCCGCTAGCATCGAAAGCCCGTCCAGAACGCATTACCGAGGGAGGGATTGACGCTATTACGCCCGCCACGGGCCGAAAGACAAACCGCGTGGCATGGGTGAACCAGCTCTGGGATCTCAACATCTATCGCGTATCCACCACGGGAGTGGGAAAGCCTGTGAAGCTCATTGCATCCACTCTTCGCGATCAAGACGCCACCTACTCACCCGATGGGCGTATTGCGTTTGTGAGCGATCGATCGGGTAGCAGAGAGATCTGGCTCGCAAAGGGCGATGGTTCCGGTCAGGTACGTGTCACGAACCTCAACGGCCCACCGGTGGATCATCTCCAATGGAGTCCCGATGGGCACAAGCTAGCTTTTGACAGCCAGCTTCATGGGCACTCCGGCATTTTCGCTCTGGAATGCGACCCGGCTTCGATGCGTTGTGGAGAACCCAAGCGACTGACTTCTGGGCGTTTCCGCGAAGCGAACCCTAACTGGTCTGCCGACGGCGAATATATTTACTTCGCCGAACGAATGGGCCGATGGGACATCTGGAGGCAACCGGCTCTCGGGGGTCCCGCGGTGCAGGTCACGCGCGATGACGGCTACGCATCCCGTGAATCGCCCGACGGCAAGTGGCTTTATTTTTCGAATACTGGAACCGAAGCCATCTTTCGGCTGCCGGTTTCCAAATCCGGCCTTCCGATTGCGTCCGCTAAGGAGTTAGTAGTGGGTCCGCCCCATCACGTCCAGCCCGAGGGCTGGACATTAACTCGCGATGAAGTCATCTTTATCGATCGCGCCACGGGAAGCCAGTCGCCAGCGATTCGCGCCTATGATCCTAAAACCCAAAAAACACGCTTGATCCTGCCTCTGAATGAACTCTTTCTGGACCGAAGTGATATTGGGCTGTCAGTGTCACCGGACTCGAAATGGATTCTGTATTCGCAGCTTGACAGGTCAGGCAGTAACGTCATGGTGGCAGAAAGTCGCTGAAGCGCCGCCAACTGGCACCGGCGCCCTGGTCGCTCTCAATGCGGCGGCTGCGCCGGCGCAAGGCACTGAGATGTAATGTTCCTGCTTGTTGTGCTGCGATATTGCCGTTTCCGTATAGCCAACGTCCATGTAAGTCGATTGTCAAGAGAAAACACACGACTCCTGAGGCGCGCTGCGGAGGAGCGCGCAAGAACTTCTACATCAGATTCACAGCTCACGCCTGTGTGCCTCTCGGCGGAGATTCCTGCTTTCGCAGAACCG
>JAFATG010000345.1 GCA_019244055.1 Acidobacteriaceae bacterium
CCACTCGAAAGTAAATGACGGCGTTTACTTTCACCGTCACGTTGTCGCGGGTAACCAAATCCTGCGGCGGCACCTCCATGGCTTCGATGCGAAGCGAGGTGCGGACCATCCGGTCCAGTGGCGCGAATACCAGAATGATGCCGGGCCCCTTGGTTTCGCGCAATGCGCGGCCGAGCCGGAAGATAACGCCGCGCTCATACTCCGCCAAAATCTTGATCGAAGAGATCAGATAAAAGATCAGAATGATGAGAACGATTACCAGGACGCCGGAAAAGAGCGTGTCGAGAGTCAAAGCTCAAGCCTCCTTCACATGAAGTACGAGTTCGTCCACGCGCTCGATGCGCACCGGCTTGCCTGCCGGAATCGCCGAGTCGCTGTGCGCCTTCCAGTATGCGCCCCGGACGAACACCATTCCATCGAGATTGATCTCTGTCCGTGAAACTCCCGTTTCGCCGACCAGCGTTTCGAGGCCCGTCAGCCGCTTCGTTTTGCGAGCCCGGTTTGCCAAGACGCCAAGAAAAATCGCGATCACTCCAAATCCGATCCCCACGCCCACCGCCAAACCCGGCGTGATGCGTCGCGGTCCTTGCAACACCACAAGTGCGCCGCACGCGAGCAGAATCGCCCCGGCCACGCCCGAAACCATATATGTGTAAAATTTGAGCTCGACCCCGAGAAGCAGCAGCGCCAGAATCAGTAGCATCAGCCCATACCAGGTGGGCGTGTCCTCATATAAGCCCCATCCAGCGGCGATTAAGAGCAGAAGGCCTAACGCTCCGGGTATGACCAGTCCGGGAGCGTGCATTTCCCAGTACAGGCCCAATGCGCCAAGCACTAGCAGAATGAAGAGGAGATTGGGGTCGGTAAACGCAATCGGCAGCATGTGGACCGCGCCTCCAGGCGCTCAATCCGAGATTAGCCGAAATCGCGCTAGCTATGGTCGATTAGATAGCGCCGGTTAAATCCAAGGGAACGGACTTAAGCTAAAGGAGCTTTTTGGACTTTGCCGCTGCGAATGCAGGACGTGCAGACGCGCACACGTTTCCCGGCGCCATTGACCAGAGCATGAACGGTCTGCAGGTTCAGATTCCAGCGGCGCTTCGTTACGTTGTGGGCATGGCTGATGCGATGCCCGAATTGCGGCCCTCTGCCACAAATGTCACAAACTTTTGCCATAAGAACACACGTACCCCAGCCTCGACTCGAGCGGGTAAACATCAGTATAACAGCAACACTCGGAGGGACGGCTGCAAGAGATAATCTCAGATGAATGTCGCGGGTTCGGCAAATCGCAAAGGCTCTCGGCAAGTCGGGAATTGACTTTCTTGTTACGTTCGCCCTCGGCCTACTGTTCTATTTCACCGGTCATGGCCTTCTGACCTTTCTTGCAATCGTAGCGTTGATCCCTCCCGGTGCGATTCTGGCATTTCGCGGGTTTCGTTACATTAAGAATCACGCGCTGTGGAGCGTGCGCAACCGTCTCCTTTGCGCGTATGGGCTGATCGGCGTTCTGCCGATTCTGCTCTTGTTCGTTCTATTCGGGCTCGCGGCGTGGGCTTTGACGAACGAACTGGCAATTTATTTGACAAGCTCCGCCCTGAACGAGCGGCTTAATGCAGCGCAGGCTGCAATTGAGACGATCGAAGGTATGCGGCCACAGCAGCGGCTCATCGCAGCGCCCGAAGTGGTGAAGGGCTTTGGCCACGCTCTTCCCGGCCTCACCCTCTACATGCGCGATGAGGATGGCGAACATCGCGTTCCTGGTAACGGTCCGCCGCTGGAGGTTCCACCGGCATGGGGAGATGCAAGCGGGTTGCTCGTTTGGAATAGCCATTTTTATGCCTGGGCTCATGCCAGTACTGCCGATGCGAAATACACCGCTCTCGCGCCTCTCTCAGATCAAACGGTGGAAAATCTCGTCCCACACCTCGGCGTGATCGCTCTGCTCGAAAGTCCCCAGGAAGCGAAAACTCGTGGGTCGCTGGCGACCGCCGGATCCGTTACCGCCCAAATAACACCTCGGCCCAATAGGCCGCGTGGCAACCCCGACGTGAGATTCAATATGGATGGCAAGCCGATGGAAGCATCGGAGATGGTGAACCGGCTCCCTCCGGCGATGAGCCGCTTCGACATTCCAGTCATATGGCCATCGACCATTCCGCATTATCATCTGGATAGCCCGAATCGAACTTTCGAAGGTGTCTTGTGGGTGTATTCGCGGCCTTCCGCGGTGCTGCGCACGTTCTTCTCTCGCACCGAGGTGCTTCGCGGCGTTCTCTTTGACGTCCTGGTCGCGATTGCGATCTTGTTTTTGATCGTTGAGCTGATCGCGTTCATTATCGGGCTGGCTCTCGCCCGCCGAATGACGCACGCGGTAAATCAACTGTCGGAAGGTACCCGGCGGGTCATTCACGGCGATTTCCGCCATCGCATCCCTGTCCGTGCGCACGATCAAGTCGGCGAGCTTGCCGAATCCTTCAACCGGATGACCGGCAATATCGAGCGGCTGATGGTGATCGAGAAAGAGAAAGAGCGTTTGCAGACCGAACTCGAGATCGCGCGAGAAGTGCAAGCGCAGCTCTATCCAAAGGAAGCTCCGCCCATTCACGGTTTGAAACTGACCGTGCGCTGCGATCCGGCGCGCATGGTCTCGGGCGACTACTACGATTACGTAGAAATCGGCTCGGCCAAGCTGGCCTTCGCTATTGGGGACGTCGCCGGCAAGGGAATCTCGGCCGCGCTGCTGATGGCGACGCTTCAGGCGGCGTTACGCGCCCAGCTTGCGCACTATCAGCCCACGCGAAAAGGCGACTGTGCGCCATTGCCGGACGTCGATGTCGCCGACGTGATCTCGCAATTAAATCAGCAGATTTTCGCGAATACGTCACCGGAAAAGTACGCCACGTTCTTCTTCGCTCTGTTCGACGAGGGCTCGCGCACTCTCACCTACACCAACGCCGGACACCTTTCTCCACTGCTTTTCCGGAATGGCGACGTGCACCCTCTCGATTCGAACGGCATGGTCGTCGGCGCCTTTCCATGGTCGAGCTATGACGAAAGTTGCCTGACGATGACGCCGGGAGATCTGCTCGTCTGCTACACCGACGGCATCACCGAGCCCGAAAACGCCTACGGCGAAATGTTCGGGGAAGAACGGCTGATCGATCTGATCAGGAAGCACTGCCACGAAGACGACCACCAGATCATCGGCGTGGTGCTCGATGCCGTGCGCAGTTGGACTGGTCAGCCGGAGCTGCAGGACGACATGACCTTGCTGCTTGCTCGCGAGGTTCAGAAAAGGTGAAGATTCTCACGGCGGCCGAAATGCGCGAGGTGGACCGTTTGACCATCGAGCGCGGCATTCCCGGTCTGATCCTGATGGAAAACGCGGGCAGCCGCGTAGTGGATTTTCTCCGCGAAACATTCGCTCCCCTCAACGAACACCGAGTCGTCGTTGTTTGTGGCAAAGGAAATAACGGCGGCGACGGCTTCGTGATCGCGCGCCAACTCTTTACCCGGCGGCTTTGCCGTGACCTTACCGTTATTGAAATGTCTGATCCTGCCGGGCTGACGGGCGATGCTGCCGAAAACCGCCGGATGCTGGCAGCGTGTGGCTGTCCTATCACTCGGAATTTAGGAAACGAAGCCAATCTGGCAACGGTCGTTGTCGATGCAGTGCTCGGAACCGGACTAACTGGTCCGGCGAAGGGTCCGGCTCTCGAAGCGATTCAAGCGATCAATAGACAGTTCCCGCTGGCAAAGAAGGTGGCGGTCGACATCCCGTCCGGGCTGCCTTCTGAGGGAACGAAGCCAACCGGCGAGTTTGTCCGCGCCGACTACACGGTGACCTTCACCGCTGCGAAACAAAGCCAATGCCTGTCTCCGATCTACCAAAACGTGGGCGAGCTCACCGTTGTACCTATTGGGACGCCGCCCGAGCTGTGCGAAACAAACCCAAATTACCGGGCACACCTCACTACCCGGGCCGATATTCGCCATTTATTTGCCAAACGTGCCCTGGATAGCAACAAGGGAATGTATGGGCACGTACTGATCGTCGGAGGTTCGTTTGGTAAAAGCGGCGCTCCCGCGATGGCGGGATTCGGCGCCTACCGCAGCGGAGCCGGTTTGGTCACGGTCGCCGTTCCAGAAAGTGCGCTCACGGCCGTCGCGATCGTCCGCCCGGAGCTGATGACCGAGCCGCTGGAGGAAACCCAATCCGGACGGGTTTGTTTCGCAAATGCCGATCACATTCTGGAACTCGCGGAAACGATGACCGTTTTGGCGCTCGGCCCCGGACTGGGCACCGAGGACGAAACAGTTCGTTTGGTAAAACGCCTGTACGAGGAAGTTCCCGTTCCAATGGTGGTCGATGCGGATGGTTTGAACGCTCTCGCCGAGGCGCTCCCAAAAACGGACAAAAACCGCATTCTGACCCCTCACCCGGGGGAAATGGGCCGGCTGATCGGGAAATCGGCCAAGGAGGTTCAGGCGGACCGGCTCCGCGTGGCGCAGGAACTGGCGGCTCAGAGCGGTGCGACGGTCGTTCTGAAAGGCGACCGGACGATCATCGCGTTTCCGGACGACGAAACCTGGGTGAACCCGACCGGCTCGCCCGCAATGGCCACTGGCGGCACCGGGGACATCCTGACGGGCATGGTTTCGGGGCTGATTGGCCAGCACCCGAAAGACTGGAAAAGGGCGGTTGTAGCGGCCGTGTGGCTGCATGGCCGAAGCGGAGAACTGGCCAGCGACCAGCTCGGGGAAGAATCGACGCTCGCGACAGATCTGCTGGATTTTCTGCCTGAGGCGATGGATGAGCTCCGTCCTCCGGTTTAAGACACACTCCGGCGAGGAGACTCAAGCCGTTGGACGCCAGATTGCGCAGCTTCTTCCCGGTCGCGGGGTGGTGCTCCTCATCGGCAATCTGGGCGCGGGCAAGACTACGTTGACGAAGGGCATCGTGGAAGAGCGCGGGGCGGCGAAAGCGGACGAAGTTTCGAGTCCGACCTTCACGCTGATTCACGAATACGGTAATCCGGTCCGGATCTATCATGTCGACCTGTATCGCCTAGAAACAATCGAGCAGGTTCAACGGCTCGGGCTCGACGAACTAATGGACAGTGCTGCGCTGGTGTTGGTCGAGTGGGGTGAGCGCTTCAGCACTTGGTTTCCAGAACAGCGCATCGAAATACGTTTCACAAATATCGGTGGTGACAATCGTAAAATCGAAATTTCCGGATTAAATACAACGGAGAAGAGAAAACGAGTCGGTAACGCCATTTGAACCATCTTGTCTCCTGAAGTGTATGGATACTTTAAAGGCCGAACCGATCGAATTGCAGGGCCTAAAAGAGCTGAAAGAGATGCTCGTGTCAGAGGGCCCATGCATCAGCGCCTATCTGCCTCTAAATTCCGAATCTCCGGGGCAGAACACGCGAATCGACGCGCTCGAATGGAAAGAGCTGTTTCGGGGAATCGAGACTAATGTAGACCAATACGGCGCGAAAGGACGTGAGCTGTTACGTTCGATCGCCGATTGGAAAGCGTTTGCGCCGGAAGGTGGACCGCGAGGCAGATCGCTGGCTGTATTTCGATCTCCTAATTATTTTGCATGGACCTGGCTGGGTGAATCAGTCCCGCCCCGCGCTGTTGCCGGGCCGCGATTTTATATCCGGCCGCTGTTACCCGACCTCACCCGGGGCAGAGAGTTCTACATTCTCGCGCTCAGCCAGAAAGACGTAAGAATGCTGCGCTGCAACTCGCGCACTTCAGAGGAAATAGCATTTGCCCCCGGAGTGATCACTAGTTTCGATGCCTGGATGAATACATCGAAACCGGATCACACGACGGACAGCATGGCCACTGGCGGGCCATCGACCGGCCATATGAAAGGCGTGATTTTCACGACTAGCTCCGACCGCGAGGACAAGGGCGAGTATCTCGCGCACTTTTTCCGCCAAATCGATCGCGGCGTCAACGAAACTTTGCGCGGCAAGACCGCGCCGTTGATTCTGGCCGGGGTGGATTATGAACTCGCGCTGTATCGGATCGTGAACACGCATCCGAACCTGGCGGAAGAATGCGTGCGCGGGGCTCCGAATGGTCTGAAAGCGGGCGGGATGCATGCACGAGCGCTGGAAGCGATATTGCGGGCCAGTGAGAAAAAGATTGAGGCGCTTCTGGCCGAATACAACCATAAAGCCGGGGGCGGTGCCTCCAACCGGCTCAAGGATATTGTCAAGGCGGCGCATGATGGCCGCGTGCTGACGCTACTGGTTTCGGATTCGCTGGAGTTGACCGGGTCGTTCGATGAAACAACGTATTCAGTAAAAGGCCGCGAGAGCGGAACTTCGAATGACGAGGATCTGATCAACGACGCCGCAGTGCAGACCATTCTGCACGCGGGTCAAGTGTACGTTGTTCCAAACGGGAAGATGCCGAACGGAGCTCCGCTTTCGGCGATTTATCGGTTTGCCCTTGCCTCGGCGCCGGGTAGTTAGTTTTTCGCGCGGCGAAAGCGCATACCGGCGCAGAGGGTCAGGAGACCAAAGCCTGCAAACAAGAGCGAGCTGGGTTCGGGTGCGGCGGTGAACCGGCCAGAAATATCGGTTTCAACCAGTTGCGCGATAAAAGCATCAGCTTGCGTCGTGGGATGTATGCCGTCCCAGAACAAATACTCGTTGGGATTGACGTTTAGACCTTGTGCAGCATCCGTCACATTAGTGAACTCATACTTCGCAGGGTTGGCAATCATATCAGAAACCAGCGAATGCGTATCAATATCAACGAGGTCTATGCCAAGCGAGCGAGTGAGCGAAGCGACATCGCCCGTCATCTCGGCGTTGAAGGCCAGAGCGGCGGCGTTCGCCGCAGCAACAACCAGTGGCCCGGCGGATTGCGCTCTCGGAGTATCCCCCAATGGCGGCATATTGAACCACAAGAAATTCTTGGCTCCTTCACCCGCAAGCGTCTTGATATCGGATTCGATGTTATCGGCGGCGCTGATCGAATCGCCAATGATGTTTAGAGGGTTAGTCGTCAATGCCTGGATGATGTCGTTGGCGCCCGCCCAAAATGAATATAGGGCGCTGGCAGAGGCTGTATTGTGATTCAGCGTGTTGTAAATGGCCACCTGATCCGTGGTGCCTGGAATCGCCATGGTAGAGGTGAAATTCTGCTGATTGAAATTCGGGTTATGTCCCGTAAGAGCATCGGCGACTGCAAAATTTGTCGCAGCCGGATTGATGGCTAAACCAGTGGGTGTATCGACAACAAAGGGCTTCGGATCGGCCAATCCGAATTTGGTCGAGAACTGATCCACCCACAAACCAAAGGGACCTCTAGTAGACGGCATTGTATTCGGTCCGTCTGTGACAGCGTTTGCAGCGTAGTTGCCGAACGTTTTGCCCTGCGATGCGAGAGCGGCAGCGGCGTTTCCGTTATCGGAAAGACTGTCGCCGAAGACTACGAGCTGATTGATTGTGCCCGCTACAACTACGTAGCCGGGCAAACAGAGAAGTACCCCTGTTAAAGCGAAAAGCTTCATCCGCATACTCGATGGATCTCAAGTATGTGCGATAAGGTTTCTTTTCGGTAAGGAAGCAGTACCTTAAGTACGCGAACGACGGCGGCGAAGGAGTGCAAGCCCCACCAGCCCCAAACCGGCCAGAGCCCACGGAAGAGGTTCGGGAGCACCTACCGGAGCAGGAATGCCGGTACTGCCGGGTGCCGGAGAAGTTACGCAACCGGCGCAGCCGATGGACGAGGGGTTGATGAGAAAGAAGGAGAAGCTCTGGTTGCAAAGAGCGTCACTAAAACAGGGTCCGTATTCATTCGATTCGATGCTAAAGCCGAGCCGCATCGTGACGACATCGGGAGCTATAGCATGCGCCAATATCACAGGAGGGGCGGCGGGCGCCACGCTGACGGGAGTCGTGGGGGGTGCCGCTGTGATTGGATTGGTAACCGGCAAGCCGTAGCTCATGGCTGGTACCGAGACGTACGGTGGCACGACATTCGCATTTGGAACGGCGTCAAGTGGAGGGGCTAGGTCCCTCAGATAGGGCGCATCAAACGGAGCGAACGACAGCAGCCCTGGTGAGAGCGACACGGCGAATACTGGAGAAACAGTTAAGAAAAAGATCGTGCAGCCTAGAGTTTTCATCGTGTTAGAAACGCTGCCCGCCCTGCATGGCACCGCTAGCGTCCCTTAGAGGCTGAAATCAAGCCGATTGTTTCACAATATAACCGTTCTGACCGGGACTCGGCGCCAAGTAAAACTACGGTACCTTCATTTGGACCATGTGGGGCAAGCGATTTCCGTGGTCCAAATTGGGCCGTTAGCATACAAGGGACCCACCATTTTTAGAAAAATCGGGACCTCTCCCTCAGAAACCCACATTTCAATATCTGAAGGCTGCTTTCCGATTAAGGGAGCGATAACGCCGGCGATGCCACCAATCTCGATGTGAACCTTGAATTTCTTCGAGTGGCGAATCACCCCGCCTATTCGATAGACATCCTCGCCGTCCGGTTTTACAAGAAGCGTTACCAACCGCGGTTTTGAGCTCCCAGCCAGGTAGGAAACCTTCATCTCTGCCTGGTTCTTCGGAAAGTTTTCGACAACCAACGAAGTCAACCCGTTCACCAAGTCCGAGGGAAGGTCCATGTGCTCAGTTTGAACTTTTTCCTTGCCGGTCTTAGCGACTCGGAAACGTACCGTTCGCCCTGAAGCGTTTATGGAAAGATCCACCGGATCCGGGAACGACGGACCTTTCTGGATGTGGTGGTCGGTCAATAGCCGAAATACGGCCCCTTGCGTGTAGACAGAACTTTCATCATCGATTGATCCGTCACGGAACCGAAAGATCACGCGGGAGCGGACTTTGTCACCGTCGATAGTCTCGACCTGATCGCCGTCCGCGATTACGCGGCCATCTGGCGACTTCAATACTAGGAATGCATACATTGCACCCTGCTTTTCTTTCACGGGAATCGGCTCGGCCGAAGCACGATCAGCGAGAGCGATGAATACGAGGGCGGAAACTATAAAAGAGATCGCTAGTAAGAATCCTTGCCGGCTTTGAAACGCTATAGCGAACATCGCACTCCTAACAGAAGATGCAACTAGCCTGTATGTTCGTTCATGAAGAAGGTTAAAGGGCCGGGGCGGGCAATGAGCGTCGTTGGCCGATTGTAGTAGACTCGCCATGAACTGGGGAAAATACTTCGATGTTCAGCTTGCGCCCGTTGCTTATTGTGCTGGCCTTGCCCATCATTTCCGTGGGCAGTGGTCAGCAGAACACGTTCGTTCCTGCCTGCGGCACTCCCTTGTATCCTTCGCCGCCTCCTTCAACTACGCTGGCTATTGACTCTGTCTGCGGCTTGCAGGGAGACGGCGGCCCTGAGGCTCAACAGAACCGGGCCAAAAACAATTTCTGCGCTTCTGGTGATCTGCAGTTGTTAACTGGGAAGGATTTTCAGAAACTCCAGGAGCAAGTGGACGCGGACCCAAGCATTCCATTTGGCGATAAAGATTCGGGTACGAGGCCAAAAGGTCCGGCACAGGATCGCGGACCGCTTCAGAAGCTCGGCGAGGGCAAGCTAGTCAGTTTGCAAGGATACGTGCTGTCGGCGAAGCAGGAAGGCGCCGAAAGCGTGAATTGCCAAAACACGGTTCCGGACAAGCCGGCGTATCACGATATCCATATCGAATTGGTCGATAAGGCCTCCGAAACTGACGAATGTGCGGGCATCGTGGCGGAGATGATTCCCCATCATCGACCCGCGAATTGGAGAGTAGACAATGTTCAGCAGCTCGCGAAGAGTCACACAGAAGTTCGCGTAACGGGACAGCTTTTCTTCGACTCGAGCCATTTCCCCTGTAAGAATGGCCAAGCAGTTGGCGAAAACCCAAAACGAATCTCGCTGTGGGAGATTCATCCGATTTACAAAATCGACGTTTGCTCGGGAGATTGTACGGGCACCGGGCAGTGGATACCGCTGGATCAATGGCTGAAAAAGAAGAAGAGTGCTGCTAGACCCGCTGCTACATCACTGCAGTAAGCTCGCGCCAGGTCTTGCCCTGCGATTCCGCTACAGCTTCGTAGGTGATTTCGCCCTGATAGGTGTTCACACCTTCGCAGATCGCATTACTCTCTTCGCAAGCACGTTCCAGTCCTTTATCCGCTAAGGCCAACAGATATGGCACCGTTGCATTGGTCAACCCAAAAGTGGACGTGTGGGGCACGGCGGCGGGCATATTCGAGACGCAGTAGTGGAGGACGCCGTCCACGTAGTAAACGGGATCCGTATGGGTGGTCGGGTGCGCAGTTTCGACGCAGCCGCCCTGGTCGATGGCGACATCCACGATCACCGAACCCTGCTTCATGCTCGCGATCATGTCGCGTCGAACAAGTTTAGGCGCGGCGGCTCCAGGGATGAGGACGGCCCCGACAACGAGGTCCGCCTGGCGCACAGTTTCGCGGATCGTGTAGGTGTTTGAGGCGAGGGTCCGGATGGAATTGAAATAAACATCGTCGAGCTCGCGCAAACGGTTCAGGTTGCGATCGATGATGGTGACGTTGGCGCCCAGGCCGCAAGCGATTTTGGCGGCGTTGTGACCGACGATTCCGCCTCCGATGACAACAACATTCGCCGGAGCCACGCCTGGTATTCCGCCCAAGAGAATGCCGCGTCCCCCATTCGGCCGCTCTAAGTATTGCGCGCCGACCTGCACGGCCATGCGCCCGGCGACCTCGCTCATAGGGGTGAGGAGCGGTAAGGAGTTGTCATGCTCACGGACCGTTTCGTAGGCAACCGCGTTCACATGCGCTTTGAGAAGGGCGTCCGTCAGTTCGGGCAGCGGAGCCAGATGGAGATAGGTGAACAGGATCAGATTGGGACGGAAGTACGGGTATTCGGAAGGCTGCGGCTCCTTGACCTTGACGATGAGATCGGACTTGCTCCAAACTTCGGACGCGGAGTTTACGATTAGGGCACCGGCTTCGGAATATTCGCTATCGGGAATGGAACTACCTACTCCCGCGCCAGCCTCGACCAGAACCTCATGGCCATGTTCCCGAAGCGAAGTAATCATGCTCGGCACACAGCCGACGCGAGTTTCGTGATCTTTGATTTCCTTTGGAACGCCGATGACCAACGTGGGTCTCCCTTTCTTGTACCTTCGCCTCGATTCTATTCGATTGGGGCGGCGTAGGAACAGTACTCGGGAGACCCAGGCGGGTGGAGCGACTCGGTCAGACTCTATTTACCTGATAAACAGCCCCTCTGACCAAAGCTATTGGGATAACCAGTGCCCGTGTTATAGGCTTTATTCGACCATTCGCCCTGAATTTTCCATTCACTTCCGTTGGAGAACGTTACAAGCGGCGCACCGAAGGTCCAAGCGCATTTGTCGCCGTTCTCCTCGCCGGAGGAGTCGTACCAGGCGCCCGGGTTGGTTGGATCGGTGCGTGCCTCCGACAGTTCATGCCCGCTGACGTTTGCAATCGCCGCCAAACCTTGTGAGTGTAATCCCGATGTGTCCTGAGGATCGCAACCCGCATCGCCATCCAGATTGAAGAAATAGGCGAATTGCATTGGCGTACCGTTGCATGTGCCGGCACTGTGATACGCACAGTAATTGGCGTTGCCGCGTTTGGTGTCTGCGTACACGGCGTAGTAGCCGTATCCGCTGGGGTCAGGATTCTTAATGACTTTGCACACCTCGGTCAAAATTGTTGACGTACTGTTGCCGCTGGTCGAGGTTGAGGTGTCGATGACGTGGCCCTCGTACGTCGTGTTCGGGCCCACCTGTCCGTTGTATGCGGTGTATTCGTCGGAAGTCTTGGCGTAATCGGAGCCACCGAAACCCCCATACCACGAATCCATCCCAGTGATCTTGTCACCTTTGTAGGTACCCCAGCTTTTCCCCCAGAAAATGCTCTTGGTGAAGACATCGGGCAAAATCGGTCCGCCATGATAGGTCATATCAGGGTTTGTTCTTGAATTTGCTTCACGTGCGCGGGAGGCGTGCTCAAACCCGCGCGCCCAGTGAATGCCGAGCATAGGAGGTCCACCCTTGTCGGAGAGGTCTTGCGGAGCAGATTCTGTGGGCTCCACCGCCTGTCCGAAGGCGAAGACCGGCAAACAAACAATTGTCAAAAGAAACAACTTAGTCATGAGGAGATTTCCTTTCACACACAACACGTGGAATCAATAACGACTTTATCGGCGATTCCGTGCCTGCCAGAGTGCTACATTGCAAACGGAATGTCAACTAGATTGCGGTTTGATTTGGACTAGACCATCAGAGGGGCGCTGGGGACTACTTTGGCAGTGTAGGCGGGATAGCGGGAGCCGGTTTATCGGGCGTTTGAGTGGGAGGCGGTGGAGCTGCAGGCATAGAGCTGGCGGGTGTGGACGGCGCAGTCTGAGCGACAGGGCCAGCATCGTGATTCGGCCCCAGGCCTAAGCCGATCAAAGAAAGAGAATTGATTTTCCCGTCGTTCGGGATCCGTTGATCGGTCTGGAAGCGTTGCAGCGCGTCCACGGAATCGGGCCCCCATTGCCCGTTGACCTCACCCTTGAAATAACCACGATCGGCCAGAGCCTTTTGGACTTCCTGATACCGTTCGGGGGTGGGTTGCGTTTGATAGGAGGGACCTGCAGCGCGATGCGCCTTCGAATGACGGCTGCGAGAATGCGAGGAGGCGGCGAGAGGCTTTGCCTTGGAAGTCGAGATGCCGGCGCCCTTCGATGCTGCAGCCGACTGTGCTGATTTCGACTGAACGGTCGCAGCAAATATTGGAACAACCAACGCTGTAGCCGAGAGCACAGCCATCACAAACTTCATGCCGAAACCAGATGTTAGCACTGAATCGGGGTTTGCATACCGGGTAAACACTTATATCGGGTCGCGCTCTGTATTGGATTCGTTGAGCCATTGAGCACAATCCTGCTTGCTTTCGCTCTCTATGTGACCCTTAGGCCGGTCGATAGCCTGCTGGCCCAATTCGCAATGTACTGGAGGCTCGGAGAAGGATTCTCGGAGGCGTGGGTACCATTTTCGGTTTTCTCACGCTACGCCTTTATAGCCGCCCACAGCCGATGCGGGCATTGGGAGACGACCAGTTACAGGTTTCGCTCGACCTAACGAACTATGCCGGCTCTATCTTAACCAACATCAGCGCCACTTTCTTCAGTATCGGCTCAATCCTTTTCTTTTACCTCTTTTTGAAATCGAGATATATCCCCAGACTTCTGTCAGGACTTGGACTGTTTGCTTCGATCATTGTGATGATTATGTTGTTTGGGAATCTGATCTTTCCCGAACACGCAGCAACGCTCCAATACGGGTGGGCACCGATGGCCATCGCCGAAGTGACTACCGGCTTCTGGCTTATGTTTGCGGTAAAAATCCCAGCCCAGGGTGATGAGCTATCCGGTGAACGAGCCCCTATTCCCGGTTAGCGGTGCTTTCGCCACCCACGGTCGAGTGATCGCACTGGGGGGAAGTAATCGGCAGGTTGCGCGGTCAAGTACCGCTATCTTCCACTGCCAATCAAAATCGGCTCGAAGCGACGCCGAGGCTTCACTCGGCGATATCGCGGTTTCCGTTTAATTTAAGTGAAATCTCGCAAGCAGGGTTTCGCCGGCTATCGTTGATCTACATATAAGGATGTGGCCGGAGCGAAGCCGTGGCACACACCTCGCCTAGGCCCGAGATTGCCGGCGGCAGCCAATTCAGCGTTCGGAACAAGTACCTTCGTCAATCCCTATTCTTGGTCTTGCTGATCCCTGTCAGCCGAGACGATCTTCCCGAATAAGCCATCAGCGTAATTGTTTGGGCCAGCCGCAAAGAAGAGCTTGTTGCGTTCGCCTTCGTCTCCCCCGCGATTAAAAACCAGCCCCCACAATTCATCGATGATGATCACATTCCCGTTCCTGTCCGTGAGCTGGCCAAGAAACTGATGTGTCCGCGGATCAAAAGCACTGATGTGGCCGTCGTCAACGTTTCCAATCAGAATTGCGCCACTGAACGGTCCGAAATCGTCAGGAGCGAGCGCGACACCCCAGGGTGCCTCGAGCGGACCCCCTGAAGAGTTCATCGCGAAATGTCAGCCCCAGGTCACCGAGTTGCCGGGCACGGAGGATGCATCCGCGCCATTCTTTTCGCCGGACGGGCAATGGTGGGATTCGCCGCTAACAACAAGCTGAAGAAGATCTCGGTGAAGGGCGGCGAGGTGGTCCCACTGACGAGCGTTGCCTACTTCGCCAGCGGTAGTTGGGGTGAGGACGGCGACATTGTTGTGGGGCGGCCCCTGAAGGAAGGAATGGCGCGGATGCCTTCGAGGGGGGGCGCCCGCCACTCTGACGGAATTGGCGGGCAGTGAGGTCTTCCACCGGAGCCCGCAAATTCTGCCCGGAGGCAAAGCGGTGTTGTTTGTGGCCGGCATCTTGGACAACCCCGACAAAAACAGCATCGACGTGGTCTCCTTGGTGGATCATCGCAGGAAGACGTTGGTGCGGGGAGGCCAATGCCCCCGGTACACGCCGAGCGGCCACCTAGTCTATGTCAATAGGGGAACCTTGTTCGCGATCCCATTCGACGTGGCTCGATTGGAGACGCACGGGAGTGCCGTTCCTGTTCTAGACCAGGTCGCATACAACGCGCTGGGTGACGCCGCTCAGTTTGACTTGTCTCGCACGGGCATATTGGTGTACCGAAGGGCTGGCGGCGGATTTCGAACGACTACCGTTCAATGGCTCGACGGCACGGGCAAGAAGGAGCCGCTGCTGACCAAGCCCGGCATCTATAAATACCCGCGGCTCTCGCCGGATGGCAAGCGGCTGGCCCTAGTTCTTATCGCGGGAGGGCGCCGGGATGTCTGGGTTTACGAATGGCAGCGTGACACGATGACGCGGGTGACGTTCGACGGGGGACCCTTACGGTGATCCAACTTGGAGTTCGGATGGTCGGTACCTCGTCTTCGATTCTTACAACAGAGGCGGTATGTTCTGGACCCGTGCGGACGGAGCAGGCCAGCCTAAGCAGTTAACGCAAAGCAAGGGTTTCCAAATACCAGCGTCCTTCTCGCCCGATGGCAAGCGCCTAGCGTATCACGATTTCACCAGCTCCAACGGGCAGATCTGGACTGTGCCAGTCGATGATAACGGGCGACAGTTGCGGGCCGGAAAGCCGGAGCAGTTCCTCAAAAGCCAGTTCGAGGACAGCTTTGCGGCGTTCTCACCCGACGGCAGATGGCTGGCGTATGCATCGAACGAGTCGGGGAGGGACGAGGTGTACGTGCGGGCTTTTCCGGTGCCGGCGGCCGGGCAGGGCGGCAAAACCCAGATATCGAATAGCGGGGGCATCGCCCCGGTCTGGTCGCGGAATGGGAGCGAGTTACTTTACTATGCCGGCGATCAAATCATGACCGTGAGCTATTCCGTAAGAGGCGACACGTTCTTGGCAGATAAACCCCGGGCGTGGGCGGAGAACGCAACGGTAAGGCAAGCCAGGGAAGCTGTGGATTGCGATAACTGCTTCGACCTGTCGCCGGATGGCAAGCGCGTGGCTGTGCTTACACCGGTAGAGCAGGAACCACCGACGGAGGAGCACGAAGTGGTTTTCCTGTTCAACTTCTTCGACGAACTGCAGCGGCGCGTGCCGGCGGAAAAATGATCGTCCAACAGTTTCACTAACGTAAATGATCGATTCTGCCTGATTCGCCGAACTTCTCCTTGAGGCGTTCTGTGACCCTCCCTGGGCGATACACCGTGACAGCTCTGACCCTCCGAAGCAGATATTGGAAAGGGCGCCGTTATGCCGAGAGCACAGCGATCGCAAACTTCATGCCGGAACCAGATGTCAGCACTGAATCGCGGGGTGCATCTTGGGTGGTGTCCTAAATCTCCGTTGCAGAGTTGAATCGGCAATGGTTGGGCGGTGCGCTAACGCGAAATGAAAACGCCGAGGTGATAGCGAAATTTCGGATAACGCTGTTTACCGTTCATACCACGGGAAGAATCGTAAGCCGCAACTGTTACGCTAACCGGGATGCCCCAGTTTCTGAAACTACCTAGCGGCGTGGTGATCAATGTAGCACTGATTCGCAGAATCGCTCCGAACGAGAACGGTGGGGCTTCCGTTTATTTCGGTAGCGACGATACGATCACGATTGATTCCCAGGATGCCGATTTTCTGTCGAAGAGGCTTGGACCAAATACATCGTTGTCGTCGACGATCAAAGTCGCTGTTTTCTGGATCGTGGTAGCTGCCGCTCTTACTCTGGTCTACCTCGCAACACGCACCACGCATCTCTAGGACCCACTCTTTGCGACTCGTTAACGGATAAACTCGCCTCCCGCCCCCAATGGTTGGTCACACAGAAGGAATTCAGCCGCTCGCGCACGTTGTGAGTGGCCTTAGAAGAGATACCTCCCGAGAGGCACGGATCCCTTGAAGTAGAGCTCTTTCGCTGTATCAAGCTTTGGATGCGGGCATGCCGAGGCGACTCTGCGCCTTTCGGCCTATCCAAAGAAGCAGATCCGCGACGATGAACAATATGAGTCCGACGTAAGCAGGTAGGAGGTGCAGAAAGTCCAGGTAGCCGACTGCAAAGTGTACGCCGATCGCACATCCGAATCCCGCAGCTCCCATAAGGGCGACAATCTGTATCAAGCTCTTGCTGAGTTTGGCGTGCCGTGCCACCAGCAGGAGGAAGCCGCCGATTGAGCAGGGCCAACTCCGAAGCCGGCGCGGTCATGCGAAATCACAGGAATCAACATGGGAGAAATTCTCTTTAAGACCGAAACATCCAAACCGATGAACCTAAGGTCTGAGGGGACGAAGACTGTTGTCATTCCGAACACCGCGATGGTTATACCTGCGACCATAAGCCCTATCGCCGTGACCGCGAGTAGAAGTCGGCCTGACGTCGCAGCGTAGTTTTCATGGGGACGGCCAGTCCGCCAGACGGAGCTGAGTCTCAGCGCTTCTGGGCGTAGACGCCACACGCCACCAGCGAAGATCGGGAGGAGAAAAAGTGTCGCGACCGCGTGCCATGAGTCGAGATATCCCTGCCCAAGATAGGTCAGGAACCCAATGAAGCCAATTGCACCCGATAGCATTAGTGCCCACCACGCCCAGATTTCCCGACGCGCCAGGGGAAAGCCGCGAGCCACATGTATCCGAAGCCAATGGATAAAAGCGAGCCTCCGCAGGCCACGCGGTCGTGAAACATAAATCCCAGAAGACGCGGATTCCCAGCACGCATCAGGGCAACTGCATCCATGCCCATTGCCTGACTGTCATGTGGAAGCAAATGGCCGGACGCAGACTGCAGTAGAGCGAAGCCGCCGGTTAAGGCGAGGCAAAACCCGGTGAGCGCGACGGGAAATCTGCCGTCTCCAATTCCTGCTTCGAACAGGCCACAGCCGTCGGCGATGGCGGCAGTAGCAAAGCCCGGCGTTGAGTCGATGCTTCCCGCACCCAACTTTAGCCGATCGAAGAGACGCGACATTCTTAGAATTTACGACCGTACAGAGTCAGGCGGCTTGTTCGTCCGTCTTCTTCTGAATGAATCAATAGCCCATCCTTCACACCTGCGAAGGATGGGTCTGATGATCGGCGTAAACCTAACAGCTACGCAGCGGTGTGTTTGCTTCGCTGCTTGCTCATCTGGCTCATGAACTCGCGCATGGTGGCGATCTGGCCCGGCGAGCGTTTCTCCGACCACGCCTCGAAGCGCTTGGCGGCGTTTTCCATGTGGACTAGAAAAAATTGGTTTTTCCACATCTCGCGGCCCTGCTGCAGTCCGGGCCGGATGCGCTCGAACACACCGAAGAACTCGCCACTGGTTTCGAAGAAGAGGTCCTCGTGCAGCAGCCCATAATCGAGCAGGGCACACGCCTGCTCCCAGTAACTGACTACCATCATGAAATTGGTGCCGCCTTCGGTGCCGGGGGCCGCTATCTTCATCCCGTCTTCAAAGGTCTCGGGCCAGTAGTTCTGGAAGAACCAGTCGCGCGCTTTACGCAGACGCTCTTCCCGGCGCTCTTCGTAAACCCGAAGGTGCAGCTGGGCTTGTTCGAACGTTGGCTTCGTTTCCATTTTTCAGTCTCCTTTTCTCTCTGTTGCGTAAATCAAAATGTATACCACCGTAAGCTAATCGAGCGGAGGCGGTCGAAATCGACAGCGCGCGACGTGATTTTTTGCCCGGCTGCCTAGTCGCCCAACTCTGATGTTTTTTTTGGCGGTCAGCGTGAAATCTTTCTAAATCCATGCTTCTGGCCCACGCAAGCGGGCGCTGCTGGCATCGAATCCAGATGCCATCTTCACACCCAATTCCTTCGCTAGCTGAATCTCCTGTTGAATTCCAAGCAGGAATTCGCCAATCCGACGACGCTGCTCAGGAGACAATTGGGTCGTTTTTGCGTTGTTCAATTGTCCTAGGACCAAAGTGTCACCCTTTTCCCGGGCCATACAATTCGATTCCGTTCCGCTACAGTGAGAACGTCCCTGTTCTTCGTGTCATCTCACGCGTTAGATCCTAGATCTCCTTTAGCCGAATCGCCTGGCACCGCCATGGGTGTGCTTCATAGGCGCCTGTCGTTGGCGATCTTCATCGCGGTCCTTGCGCTCATCTCGGCCGGCGTGCTCGTTTACTCGGAAACCGTTTCGTTCGTTTGGGACGAGGGATTCCACCTTGTAGCGGCACAGTTGATCGACGCCGGCAAGACTCCCTATATTGATTTCTGCTTTCCGCAACCTCCCCTGAACGCCTACCTGAATGCCGGCTTAATGCGCTTATTTAGCCAAAACTGGCATGTGACTCATGCCGCAGCAGGTTTGTTTGTGGTTGGCGCGATGATCCTCATGGCCGATTTCGTTCGCCGCCGCTTTCCGATTCGGGAGTGGCGGATGGCCGCCGCGCTCGTAGTTGCAACGGTCGTGGGACTGGATGTAGTCGTCGTCCAGTTCGGCACATCGGCGCAGGCATACGGGATAGGTATGTTTTTGGCGGTCGCGGCTTTTCGCTGCATGGTGGCCGGCGCTGAGCGTCCGCGCGCCTGGTTCTCATTAGCGGCGGGCCTCCTGGCCGGCTCTGCCGGGGCTTCGACTCTTTTGACAGCCCCAATCATTCCCATCCTGCTGGTTTGGCTGTGGATCTACAACCGCGATGGCGACCGGCGGATCAAAGCGATCGTATTCATTGCCGGCGTGGTGATTCCGTTTGCCCCGGTTTTTTGGCTTCTAGTAAAAGCGCGCCGGCAGACATTCTTCAACGTGGTCGAATACCAAGCCTTGTTCCGGCGCGTGAATTGGGGCGATGTGGGCGCACACGACGTCGATGTTCTCAGTGACTGGTTAGCGTCGACGCAGGCGCTCGTCATGGGACTGCTGGCCATTGCCGGGCTTCTGTATCTATGGAAGAACAGGCACTGCGAGGAGACCCGGCGCAGTGAAATCTATTTGGCCGCGTGGCTCGCGATTGGCTTGGGCGTATATATTGCGACGGCGCATCCGACCTTCGGACGGTACTTCGTGTTCATGATCCCGTTTACCGCTGTGTTGGCGGTTATCGGTTTGTACTCGGTGGGCTCGCGGCTCACGGCGAATGGCCGCCCGTTCTGGCCCGCCGCGGTGGTGATTGCGTTAACTGCGCTGTCATTCGGAAAAGCTCTGTTTGACGACCGCAACTCGACCACATGGAAGGATTACCAGCAGATTGCGGACCAGGTGAAGAAAGTCACTCCGCCACACAAGTTGTATTACGCCGATGAGCTGGTTTATTTTCTGCTACGCCAGGCACCCCCTTCCGGAATGGAGTTTTCCTATTCGCACAAGCTGCAATTGCCGGCTCAGCAGGAGCGCCTCTACCACATCGTCTCGCTCGATGAACTGAAGAAACAGGTGGCTGCCGGCAGATTCTATACCGTGCAAACCTGTAAGGACGAATTCATCGACGATTTTAGACTGGATGATTTGTTTCCTAACGAGAAGGACGTTGCGGACTGTTGGGTGTATTGGGGCGAGGTGAAAGGCGGGTCCGGGAGCTCCGGACCCGCCGTTGCGAAGTAACCCAGCCGAAGCGGTTCCGCCGAAAAGAATCAGATTAATGAACTCACCGCGTTATTGTTTTCGCACTCTCCTGTTCCTCCTAGCTGTTGGATGTGCAGGAGCCGGTGTCGCCGCGCCGCCAACGAAGATTACAACTCCGAAAGAGGCCCTAGGCTTCAATATCGGCGATGATTACCAGGTCGCTAATTACAGCCAACTCGGGGCGTACTGGAAGAGGCTGGCTTCTGAATCCGATCGCATGAACCTGGTGGATATCGGCAAAACCGCCGAAGGGCGACCACAGTACATGGCGATTATCAGCTCTCCCGAAAACATGCGGCGGCTGGCGCACTACAAGGAGATTTCTCAGCGGCTGGCGAATGCCGAAGGCTTATCGGATGAGCAGGCGCGCGCGCTGGCTCACGAGGGAAAAGCGATTGTGTGGATTGATGGCGGACTACACGCTTCGGAAACGGTCGGCTCACAGCAATTGATGGAGCACGTGTACCAGATGGTCAGCCGAACCGATCCCGAGACCATGCGGTTTCTGAACGATGATATTCAGCTCTGTGTTCTGGCAAACCCGGACGGGCAGGAATTGGTCGCAAACTGGTACATGCGCGAACACGACCCGCGGAAGCGCAGCCTGAGCGGACTGCCCAGACTGTTTCAGCACTACATCGGGCACGATAACAATCGCGATTTCTACATGTCGAACATGCCGGAAACCACGAACATGAACCGGCAGATGTTCCTGGAATGGTTTCCGCAGATCGTCTATAACCATCACCAGACCGGGCCGGCAGGGGCGGTGATCTTCATGCCGCCGTTTCGCGATCCCTTCAATTACAACTTTGACCCGCTGGTCCCGCTAGGAGTGGAAGCGGTGGGGACTGCAATGCATGAGCGATTGGTCGCAGAGGGAAAGGGCGGCTCGGCACAGCGGAGCGGGGCAAACTACTCGACGTGGTGGAACGGCGGCCTGCGCACAATCACGTACTTCCATAACATGATTGGCATCTTGACGGAAATCATCGGCAATCCAACTCCGATGCAGATCCCTTTGGTTGCCGACAAGCAGTTGCCGACAGGCGACTGGCCGATGCCGGTCGCTCCGCAGACATGGTATTACCGGGAATCGATCGAATATGAGTTGACCAACAACCGCGCGATTCTCGATTACGCCTCGCGCAATCGGGAGACGCTGCTATACGATTTCTACGAGATGGGCCGGAACTCGATCCACAATGGCAGCGAGGATCACTGGACCATTACGCCGGACCGCATCGATGCTCTGGAAGAGGCCGCGAGCGCGGACAAGCAAAAAGCCGATGATCGCGGCGCGGGAGAGGCGAATCCAGAGCTTCCGGCCGGTCTGTCGGCGGGAGGGTTGAGTGCGCGATTTCTGCCCTCGGATCTATACCAGAAAGTGCTGCACGATCCGGCGCATCGAGATCCGCGCAGCTACATCATTCCGTCCGATCAACCTGATTTCCTGACCGCCACGAAATTCGTCAATTCGCTATTGAAGGTGGGAATCGAGGTCGATAGAGCCACCTCTTCGTTCGAGGTCAACGGGAAGAGCTATCCGCCGGGTTCGTACGTCGTGAAGACAGCGCAAGCGTTTCGACCGCACGTGATGGATATGTTCGAGCCGCAAAATCATCCCAACGATTTTCTCTATCCGGGCGGACCTCCGATTCCTCCTTACGACAGCGCAGGCTGGACGCTGGCGTTGCAGATGGGCGTGCGCTTCGATCGCATTCTGGACGGTTTTGACGGTCCGTTTACACGAATTGAGGGGCTGCTGAATCCGCCTCCGGGTAGTGTGAGCGGTCCGGAGAAGGCAGCGGGCTTTCTCATCAGCCATCAATTGAACGATTCTTTCGTGGTAGTAAACCGGCTTCTCAAGGCAAATTGTGACGTGTACTGGCTGAAGATGCCGGAGAACATCGACGGCGAAAGCCTTAGCGCGGGGACGATCTGGGTTCCGTTCTCGGAAGGCGTCCGCGGGATTGTGGCGCGTGGGGCGAAGGAGCTAGGAGTGAGCGCACACGGGCTGGCGAAAGCTCCAGCCGGCGAAGCGCTGAAGCTGAAGCGGATTCGCATCGGCCTGTATGACCAATACGGCGGCTTGATGACTTCAGGATGGGATCGATGGCTTTTTGAGGAATACGAATTCCCGTTCCAATTGGTCTACCCGCAAACGCTCGACGCCGGCGATCTAAGGAGCAAGTTTGACGTGCTCGTGTTCACCGAGGGCGCGTTTCGCCGCGGCGGACCGGATCGCCAAAGCCCGTTTTCTAGCCGGCAACCGAAGCCGGAAGATATTCCCGAAGAATATCGCGCTTGGCTCGGCCATATCAGTGAAGAGAAGACGATCCCGCAGATCAGGAAGTTTGTCGAAGCGGGCGGCGCGGTCGTCACTATCGGGGGTTCGACAGGCATAGCCGAACTGCTCGGAGTGCCGGTTGATAATTATTTGGCGCAGATGGGACCGGATGGGAAACTGCATCCGCTGTCGCGCGAAAAATACTACATTCCAGGATCGCTGCTGAAGGTGAATGTCAATCCGAACGCTCCTCTGGCCTATGGCATGCCGAGCCAGGTAGATGTGTTCTTCGATAACAGTCCGGTGTTTAAGCTGCTGCCGGATGCTGAACTGAAGCACACGTCGGCGGTGGCGTGGTTCTCTTCACCGAAGCCATTAGTGAGTGGCTGGGCGTGGGGACAGCAGTATCTGGACGGCGGAACAGCAGTAGCGGAGGCGAGCGTTGGAGAAGGCAAAGTTTTCCTGCTCGGCCCCGAAGTGACATTCCGTGCGCAGCCGCACGGCACCTTCAAACTGCTGTTTAATGGCTTGTATTACGGGAGCGCGCAACCGGCTACGCTCGAATGATTCTCGATCCTGACGCTTAGTGCGTCATGGCGTAGACAATGTAGTTGATTCCGATTCGCACGCCAAGCGCGGAGTACTTTTCCGGGTACTCCGGTGTATCGGCCCACTCCCAGGAATCGCCAATATCGGAGTTGAACGACGCGGCGACCATCAGGCGGCCTTTGTCGTCGTAGATACCCCGCCAGCGCGCTACGAAGCCATCCAGCTTATGGCCTTCACCCAAGTGCTCCGCGCCGACGATCTGGTATCGGTCGCTGAGGTCGTAGACCGTATGAAAGATGGCATCCGTGTCGGGTATGTCGACGATTTGCCGGTCTGGGAAGATGCGCTTCATGGACTCCTGGAAAACCTGCCACTCCACTGTGCCGTGAAAATCGTCGGCCATGAAAAATCCCCCGCGCAGCAGGTAATCGCGGAGCTTTCTTGCCTGCGCGTCGGTAATGCCCCACTCGCCGACCTGCACGGCGTACAGCCAAGGCCAGTTATACACGTCGTCGCCGTCATCGAGATTCACAGGCTGCTCGACGGAGCGCACGCTAATGCGCGTGAGGCGGCGAACCGCAAGCGAGAAGTGCCGGTCCGCGCGAGGAAAGTCCTGTGTCCAGAGACAACGGCCTTCATGCCAATCGCCGTCCTCCCGGCCCGCGTAGCCGTCGTTCCACCCTCCCGGGTACATGAGGCGGGCGAATGCCCATTCGGTCTTCTCCTGGTAATCAGGTGGGAGCGGGATGGAACCCAAGCGGTATTCGATCCCTGAGTATTCCCGGAACGGTAGCGGGACAGTTTTGTCGACCGCGTGCGTGGCAGCGAGAACAGCGATCGCGCCAATCGAAAGCAATAGAGCTACGCGCACCAACGCTCCGAGCATAGCAGCCGGGGATCGAGAGTCCGGTGCCACGCTCCTAAGCTAGAGGCAGGATTCCTGATGGCATTTTTTCGGTCGTACGCAATTGGCGCTCTCATCGCCTCCGCAGCATTTCTCTTCGCATATCAGCACGGCGGACAGCCCGGGGTCTTCGATCATTACCTGCTGACTCTTTCGTGGTCCCCGGAATTCTGCTACAGCAATCCACAAAAAGCGGAGTGCGCCGCAGGACAGCGCCGGGCCTTCATTGTTCACGGACTTTGGCCGGAGTTCCGCGGCGGCGGAGGACCCGAGTATTGTTCGCCAGCTCCCGGGCCGGCGCAACCGGCGGGAATGCTCGACATGATGCCGGACCTGCACTTGATAGAACATGAATGGCTGGCGCACGGCACGTGCAGCGGGCTCAGCGCGGATAATTACTTCGGCCAGATCCGGAAGGCTTTCGAGTCGGTCCGGATTCCGAGGCAGTTCGCCGCTCCACGAGCCCAGTTCGCGATTTCGCCAGTCGATTTGAAGAAAGCCTTCGAGGGGGCGAATCCCAGCTTGAACGACTCCGGGATCATGATCCAGTGCCGAGGCCCATACCTCAGCGCGGTCGAGATCTGCTTATCGAAAGATCTGCGGCCAATTCCCTGCCCCGCAGTCCACGAGTGCCGGGCGCGGATGGTCCGCGTCGCGCCCGTGAGGTGATCGCGTTCATTGCTGCGCTGTTTCGTGCACCGTTCCGAAGCGCTGATGGTAATTCGGGTACGCCGGTTTTTCGAATTTCTCGGGCGGATTTTTCTTCATCAGCTCTAACGCTACTGAAACGGCGCGCTCGAGTTGCGGGTCATGCCCTTCGCGCACCAGCTTGGGATCGAGATCCACTTCGATATCGGGCGCGATACCGTGGTTTTCCACTTCCCACTGTCCTTTGAGACCGTAAAAGGCCCAGCGCGGAGCGGTAACCCGTCCTCCATCGATCAACTCCGGATACCCGCCGATGCCAACTAACCCACCCCATGTTTTCATTCCAACCAGCGGTCCAATACCAGTCTTTCGGAAATACCAAGGCATAGCATCGCCGCCCGAACCCGCAAATTGATTGATGATCATCACTTTGGGGCCGTAGATCGCTTGGGTCGGATCAGTGACGTCCTCGCCTTCCCGGCTGGTTATGCGGCCCATGGGACGGCGGTTTAGGTAATCGATGATGTAATCTGCGACATCGCCGCCGTGATTGAAGCGTTCGTCGAGCACGGCTGCCTGACGGCCGACTTGCGCGAAGAAGTAGCGGTTGAAATTCGTGAAGCCTCCTTCGGCGGTATCGGGAAGGTGAACGTATGCGACAGCTCCATGAGTCAGTTGATCGACTGTGTTACGGTTGTGCTCGATCCAGTCTCGATAGCGTAGGTTGTGTTCGCTATCGACGGGAACCACGGTCACCTCGCGAGAGCCGCTGCCATCGGGATTCGGCCCAACTCTAAGGACGACCTCATTGCCCGCGGTTTCCTGAAAGAAGCTGTAGATGTTGTCAGTAGATCCGAGATCGCGCCCATTCACGGCGAGCAGGTAATCGCCCGCCGTTACGTTCACGCCCGGTTGCGTGAGGGGCGCCTGCAGCTTGGGATTCCAATTCTCGCCTTGTAGCACTCTCGCGAACCGGTAGCGGCCATTTTCAATTTTGTAATCGGCGCCTAGCAATCCAACTTTCACGTGCGGAACCTCAGGCATTGTGCCGCCACGAACAAACATGTGGCCGACTGTGATATTGCCGAGCATCTCCTCAAACAGGTAATTCAGGTCGTCGCGGCTGCGGACGCGAGCGAGATAAGGCGCGTAGTAGGTTTCGGCGGCGCGTAGATCGAGGCCGTGAAAGTGCGGGTCGTAGAAGAAATCCCGCTCAATGCGCCAGACTTCGTGATACATCTGCTTCCACTCGGCCTGAGGCTCGACATAAACCTCCATTTGCGCCAATTTAAGTACGCCCTCGCCCGCTTTCGGCGTCTGACCGGATGCTGCTATGGTCCAATCCTCGCCTTTGCGGAAGAGCATTTTTTCGCCGTTTTCCGAGAGCTGGAACACTGTGACGCCTTCCAGTACGGTTTCATCCTTGCGGCTCTTGAAATCGAATTTGTGGACGATTAGCGCGGGCGGGCCGGGATTCAATTCGACGATGGGAGCTTCAACGAGATATACGATTCCTTCTTTGCCGGTTGCAAGCTGCGAATAATTCTTCTCCGGGACCGGGAGCGCGAGAATGCGCTGGCTGATGTTCTCAACATCGATTCGGACTTCGGGCGGAGCAGCGGGTTTCTTGTCTTTCTCTGCGTCCTTGCCCTTGTCTTTATCGGCCTTGTCCTTGTCCCTCTTGTCTTTGTCTTCGGCCTTTTGATCCCCGGGCTTCTCTTCATCGCTCTCGGGCGCCAACGGCGACGGCAGATCTTTGCGGAGCACCATCACGTAAGGAGCGCTGGTCACGGGATGACCGATGCTGGTCATATCGATCCAGCCCGCTCCTAAAGCGAGGTTCGTGCTTGCAGTGAAGTAAAGATATTTGCCGCTCTTATCAAAGGTAGGAAATAGAGCGTCACTCATGCCGTCGGTCAGTTGCGTCGATTTCGCATCGCCCAGCGAGTACACAAACACGGCATGCAGATAGTTCGGCAGTTGCTTGGTATAGCCAATCCAGCGGCTATCAGGCGACCAGTTGGGGTCCATACGATGAGCCGGGCTATCGAACAGATCGGTATCCACACGAACAGGGGTCTTCTTGTCGAGATCCACGTACCAAAGATTCAGACGTTTATCGGTATAGGCGATCTTCTTGCTGTCGGGCGACCAGATGGGCGAATAGAAGAACGAGGGCGGGTCGCCGAGATTAATCTTCTTAACCTCTCCGAGGCCGCTTTGATCACGAATGTGGAGCGCATATTCGCCGGATTCGTCAGAGAAGTAAGCGACCCATTTGCCATCGGGCGACCAGGAGGGATCACGGTCGGCAATGGCCGGAGTGCAGGTAAGGTTGCGGATGTTGCCCTTTTCAGCGGGGACGGTGAGGATCTCGCCGTGTGCTTCGAAGACGGCGCGCTGACCCGTAGGCGAAATGCCGGAATTGATAATTTTGGTGTTGTTCATCTTCTCCCAGCGCGGACGAACCTCGGCTAGATCGGCGGCTATGCGGACTTCTACGGGATGCCATTTTCCGGATTTCAGATCGAAAAATATAGAGCGAGCCGAACTGTTCGTACACGATGGCGCCCCTACCGGATGAAGCTGACTTGAAATCCAGGCCCTCGTTCTTCACGATTTCGGTCACCTTGCGGGAAGAGATGTCATAGGCCCAGAGACTGACCGGTCCGTTGCGATCGGACAAGAAATAGACTTTGTTGCCGACCCACATGGGATTGAAGTCGTTTGAGTTCTCACGCGGAACCGGCACTACGCTTGAATCAGACAAATCCGCGAGCCAGATCTTCATGGTCTGGCCGTCGCGATAGCGCTTCCAGGACGCTTGCCACTGGAATCCGGGTGCATACGCGATATGGGAAGCGTCGGGCGAGTAAGAGCCGTCTTCGGCAATCGGAAGCGGCAGCACTTCGGGGAAAACGCCGTTTAGCGCGATGGTGTAGAGCTGGCCTCCGTCGGCGTAGCTGTCGCGGTGAGAGTTGAAGAGGACGCGCTTTCCATCCGGTGTCCAGCCAACTGCAACGTCCGGACCCGGATGATAGGTGAGCCGGCGTGGCTCACCGCCCGCGGCGGGGACGACGTAGACATCAATGTTGCCGTCGTATTCCCCGGTGAACGCGACCAGCGAGCCGTCCGGGGAGAAATGCGGCCCCGTTTCGTGCCCGACACCGTTGGTTAGCCGCTGAGCGTCACCGCCATCCCGGCTGACAATCCAAATGTCTCCTGCGTATTCGAAGGCAATTTGCGTCTGACTCACTGTGGGATTCCGGACGAGGGGAGGCGGATCGTTTTGGGCCTGAATGGGAAGGGCGGTAGCGACCGCAAAAAGCACTGAAAGGAACTTGTGCATATAGATGAAGTGGGTTTCGGCCATTATAGGTGACAAGGGTATGCGACTTATTGTTAGGGTGCTGGGCGTGGTATTTGTCCTTGCTCTCGGGGGAGAAGGACGATCGCCAGAGCCTTTGAGAAGCATTGGACTGGTGCTATTGCCTCATGTCGAGGGGCGGTTGGATCGTATGGCGGCGGACGTCGACGGAAGACGAGTTTTTCTGTCTGCGCTGACCAACAATACCGTTCAAGTAATCGATGCGAAGCGAAAAACCCTGCTGCATGCGATCTCCGGGCTGGCGCAGCCCAAAGGAATCGGTTATCTAGCAGGGTTCGATCGCATTTATGTTGCGAATGGCGGCGACGGCACTCTTCGCAAGTACGATGGCGGCACGTATTTGCCATTGCAGAACAAGCGAATCGGTGACAATATCGAAAACTTGCACCCGGGCATAACGGACAGCCGCGTGTTTGTCGGTTACGGAAGAGGAACGCTGGTTGGACTCGACAACATTGAGAAAAAGCTGTTCGAAGTGACGCTCGACGGCCACCCCGAAGGATTCCGATTAGAGGCATTCGGACCAAGGATCTTCATCAACATTCCTGATAGGCGCGAGGTGGAAGTCGTGGATCGCGACACGCATACCGTGGTAGCGAAATGGCATCTTCAGAGAGAGCGGCGCAACTACGCGATGGCGCTGGATGAAGCAAATCACCGGCTGTTTGTCGCTTGCCGCCAGCCATCCACACTGCTCGTAATGGACGCGTCAAATGGCGCGGTGATCCAGAGGCTACCTACGATTGGAGACTCGGATGACGTGCATTACGACGGGACGCGAAAACGCATCTACGTGACGGGCGGAGAGGGCGCGATTTCCATTTACGAGCAGACCGACCCTGATCATTACCGGCAGATCGCCACGGTGCCGACCGCATCCGGAGCGCGAACCAGTCTCTTCGTGGCGAATTGGAACCAACTTTTTGTAGCCGTACCTGCGCGTGGAAACCGGAGAGCAGAACTGCGAATTTACCGGGCGCAACCTTAATGCAATTTGAACCCTAGCTGGAGGCAGGAGCGATGGCCTGGACATGCGGGTTCACGCCACCAAGCCACTTGAGATTTTTGGCCGTACTGTCGAAGACATCGCTGGTTTTGAACAGCTCCCAGCGGCCGTCCTTTGCCGGTTCAGCGGTCTTCGCCAGGATCGCGCCGATCTGTTCGTCTGTCACTTGATGCTGAGTCTGCGCGGCGGCCATGGCCTGGTCGAGGATCTCCGGTTTATCGATTCCGGTAATCACGACGCTTGCCGGCGTGTGCAGGGCGAAGTGCAGGCATTCCACCGGAGTTACGATGTTGCTTTTCAGAATTACGCCATCCCCCATGCTCTTCATTGCGAGGACGCCGATATCGCGTTTGATCAGTTCGGGAACGACGAGACGCGTGAAGCTCCGGAAGTGCGCGTCCAGAACGTTGATCGGCATCTGCGCGGCATCAAACAGGAAGCCATGTCTCTCCGCCACTTCTAGCATGTAGAGGTGAATTTGCGGATCTTTATGGCCCGTAAAACCGATATACCGGATCTTGCCCGCCTTCTTCGCTTCCAGAACTGCTTCGATAGCGCCATCTTGGGCGAAGATACGGTCGGGATCGTCGAAGCGAATAATCTCGTGAAACTGCAGGAGATCGATACGGTCAGTGCGCAGGCGACGGAGTGATTCGTCGATCTGCTGCGCGGCCGAGTCTTTGGTACGGCCGTCGATCTTGGTCATGAGAAAGACACGATTCCGGTAACCGTCCTGTTTGAGCGCTCTGCCCATGCGGCGTTCGCTCTCGCCTTTGTTGTAATCCCAGGAGTTATCGAGGAAGTTGATACCGCGATCAACGGCCGCATGAATCAGGTTGATAGCGTCGGACGACGTGAGCGATTTGAAGCCGAGATGAAACCCGCCCATTCCGATGCAAGAGACTTTCTCGCCGGTATGGCCGAGAGTGCGGTAAGGAATTTCACTGCCGTTTGTCACGGCCATTAGACGCGTCGAGGGCGAATCTTGGATCAGCGATCGTTCGAGTTGTCCGGTGGGATGTCTTTTAGCCGGACGCCGGCCGGCTTGGCGAACAGCTTGGGGTCGAAGGGGAGTTCCTGGTAGATGATGTACTCGTACTTGTAAGTACCGTCTTTGGCATGCCAAGTCAAAAAAACGGGTGCTTGAGATTGGGATCGGACGACCAGAGTTGCCGGACCATTGGCGGTATCGAGGACATACTCATCGGTCGGTTTGCCGTTAATAATCGGGCCGGCGCGGCGACTGGCGCCAGCCTGTTTGAAAAAATGCAGCTCATCGCCGAATTCGAGATCGTCCAGCTCCGGAAGCTCATGGTTGGGATCGAAAGGCAGAACTATAGGGAGGTGCAAGTCATTCGGACCCCCTTGATCGATCGCGTGAGTACCTTCGCGATCGATGAGGTTCAAGCTGTAAGCGTCTGGTTCGGCAATGATCGTCAGCTTGTGTACGTGCTGTTTGGCATCGGGCGGATCTTCTACGCGAGCGTAGTGCGGAGCGCTGGAATAGATTGTCCGAGGAAGAGCGGCGAAGGACCCTGGTTTGATCCCTGGGCCGATCAAGCGCACGACGATCTTCGTCATTGTCTTCGGATAAGCTTGCGGCTCTTGCGCGGCGGGCGACAGGAGCGTGAGTAGGCCGCCAATCAGTAGCAACATGCCTGCTGACCGTGGGATTGCTACGAAGAGCTTATCGTTTCAGGACGAAGCACCGCACTGGGGTAGCATTGAAATTCAAGAAGTGGAATCGGTCCTGGAGCTCCGCGCTCTTTCCAAACACTATCCATCCCATCGCGCGGTCAACGGCATTTCCTTCGCTCTGCAACGAGGCGAGTTCTTTTCGCTGGTGGGACCCTCGGGCTGCGGGAAGACGACAACGCTGCGATTGATCGGGGGATTCGAAGAGCCGACATCGGGCGAAATTTTGTTAGCTGGGCAATCCCTTGCCGGCACGATGCCGTACCAGCGAGACGTCAGCACCGTATTCCAAAATTACGCGCTTTTTCCCCATTTGACAGTGGAGCAGAACGTGGCGTTCGGCTTGGAACGAAAGCGGCGATTCGGCAAGCGAGACATTCGAGAGAAGGTGGAGAATGCGCTCGCGCTGGTCCAGCTTTCGGGAAAGGGACGACGCAAGCCGAACGAAATCTCGGGCGGTGAGAAGCAACGAACGGCTCTGGCGCGTTCGCTGGTTGTGGAGCCGAAAGTGCTGCTGCTGGATGAGCCGCTTTCGGCGCTCGATCCAAAGCTGCGGAAGGAGATGAGAAGCGAGCTGAAAAGCTTGCAGCGCAGGGTTGGGATTGCGTTTCTCTTCATTACGCACGACCAGGAAGAGGCGCTTTCGTTGTCGGACCGGATGGCGGTGATGAACCGGGGAGTTTTAGAGCAGGTCGGGACGCCGCGAGAGTTATACCAGCGGCCCGCTTCGCGATTCGTGGCAGAATTTCTGGGAGGCTTGAACTGGCTGAATGGAGCAGGTGTTCGGCCGGAGGCGGTCCGTCTTTCGAGAGAGCGGCCCGGCGATGGCTCGCGCTGCCTTTCCGGCGTGGTGGAATCCTCGATCTTTCTGGGTAACTGTCTGCACGTGCAGACTCGTTTGGAAGATGGCGCCGCGTGCGTGGCAGAACTTCCGCAGAATGGTTGCCAGTTCGAACCCGGCGAAGCTGTGCATGTGTTCTGGAGAGTCGAAGACGAATTACCAGTTTCCGGGCACTAAGGTGGGCCGCTTGCGCGCGGTTTTCGTTGCGCCAAGCGCAACGGTAATGGCGGTCTTATTCTTTGCGCCGCTACTCATCATCGTGGCGTACAGCTTGTTGTCGCGCGGGCCGTACGGCGGTGTCATGCACCCGTGGACACCGGAGAATTACCGCCGCGTTTTCGATCCACTCTATGGCCAGGTTCTCTGGCGCTCCATCTGGATTGCGGGAGCAGCTACGGCGCTTTGTCTGATTCTCGGGTTCCCGCTGGCGTTGTATATCGCGCGAGCAAAGCGGCACAGGACGCTCTTGCTGAATTTGGTGATGCTGCCGTTCTGGACGAGTTTCCTGATCCGCATTTACGCCTGGATGTTTTTGCTGCGCGATACGGGATTGATCAACACGGCGTTGCAGGAGCTACACGTCATTTCTCAGCCGTTGCCTCTTCTGTTCAACACGGGCGCCGTGATCTTGGGGTTGGTCTACGGCTATCTGCCCTTCACCGTGTTGCCGCTTTACGCGACACTCGAAAAACTGGATCCGGAGCTGCTCGACGCGGCGGAGGATCTGGGTGCATCTCCGTGGAGCGCCTTGTGGCGCGTCACGGTGCCGCTGAGCAGATCGGGGATCATTGCGGGTTGTTTGCTGGTGTTCATACCGTGTGTCGGGGCGTACCTCACGCCGGATCTGATGGGCGGAGGAAAGACCGTCATGGCCGGCAATCTGGTGCAGAACCAGTTCACAACGGCGCGTGACTGGCCATTTGGAGCGGCGGCGTCGCTGGTACTGATGTTGCTGGTGCTCGCCATTATGCAAATTCTGAGGCGGCGCAGCGAGGAACTGCTGTGAGGAGATTCTTAGCCGTGTATGCAGCCGCGGCGTACTTGTTTCTATATGCGCCGCTGGCGGTTTTGAGCGTGTTCAGCTTTAACGCGTCCAAAGTGGCAATGTGGCGCGGCTTCAGTTGGGAGTGGTATCGCAGCGTGTTTCACAATGAGGCGCTCCTCGAAGCCACGATTAACAGCCTCATTATTGCGACGGTGGCGACAATCATCTCGACTGCAATCGGGACGCTGGCCGGCTATGCGCTCTGGAAGAAGCGGTTCCCGCTGCTGACAAACTCGCTCTACTTATCGCTGGTTACGCCGGAGATCGTGACGGGCGTTTCGCTGCTGGCATTTTTTGAATGGTCGTTTCGTTTCCTGCACGTGCAGCTCGGGATGCACACCGTGATCCTCGCGCACATTTCGTTTTGCCTGGCGTATGTGGTCATCGTGATTCTGGCACGTTTGCGGACCTTCGATCCGGCGCTGGAAGAAGCCGGCCTGGACCTGGGAGCGAACGAATGGCAAGTGTTTTGGCGGGTAACGATTCCGATTCTGCTCCCGGGGATTGTCGCTGCCGCGCTGCTCTGCTTCACAGTTTCGTTCGATGACTACGTGATCACAAGCCTGGTTGCGGGCGTCAATTCCGAGACCCTGCCGATGAGGATTTACGCGATGGCACGCAAAGGAGTTAGCCCCGACGTGAATGCATTGTCGCTCATGATCACGGCTGGGCTGGGAGTTTTTATCCTGCTGGCGGGCAGGCTGGAACGGCGATGAACCGCCGCATTTTCTTGCTTTCAGTCGGTGGAGGGCCACTGGCCTGTACTCTAGGCCGCGAGCGCAGGTTGAACGTTTACAACTGGGAGAATTACGTCGCCAGCTCGACAATTCCGAATTTTGAGCGCGAGTTTCAATGCCGCGTCCGGTATGCGACATATGGCAGCGCTGAAGAGATACTGGCGAAAGTGATGAGCGGCAATTCGGGCTGGGACGTTGTGTTCCCATCGAACAGTTTTGTTCGACCGATGCGCGAACTTGCTCTGCTAGAGCGGTTAGATCATCAGCGATTGACGAACCTCGATCAACTGGAAGCAAGGTTTCGGGCGCCCAAGTGGGATCCATTGCTCGAATGGTGCGTGCCCTACATGCATAGCGCGACAGGAATTCTGTACTCGAAGTCGGTTTCCCGGACACCGCTGGCTTGGGCCGACCTGTGGACGGATTCCTATCAACGGAGGGTGACGATGCTGGACGATTCCGCGGAGGTGTTCGGCGCATGCCTGAAACGGATGGGATGTTCGATCAATTCGGGCGATCCGGCGGAGCTGAAAAGAGCGCGTGATATGGCGGTTCGGCAAAAACCGCTGTTGCGTGCGTATTTGAGCGAAGAAGTGCGGGACCAGGTGATTGCCGGCGATGTCTTAGTAGCGCAGATGTGGGCACAAGTGGCGCAAGTCGCCATGGACAATGCGGCCAATCTGGCTTTCTCTTTTCCCACCGAAGGGTTCGCGCTTTATGCGGATAACTGCTGTATTTTGCGGGAAAGCAAACACAAAGATCTGGCGTACGAGTTTCTCAATTACCTCTTGCGGCCACAGGTGGCGGCGGCTATCGCGATGGAGATGAGAACCGCAACGGCAAACGCGGGCGCGCGGCAACTACTTCCGGAAGCGCAGAGAAGGGACATCGTGCTGTATCCGACCGCGGAGACACTTGCCCGCGGTGAGTGGTTCGAAGCGTTGCCGGGACGGGTGCAGAGAATTCGGGACCGGTATTGGACGGAGATTAAGGCGGCGTGAGATTGGCAGACGGCAAGACCGTCTGGCCACGGGGACAACAGAAAGGCTTAAAGTAGACGGCGGGGGCGCGGTTTCGAGAGACGTTTCTCGAGGCGCTGTTTGCGGCGGGCAAGAGTGTCCGACTCGCCAAAGGCGAGAGCCTGGTTCGTGAACTCGAGAGCAATGACGGGATTGCGCTCGTCGTGCTCATAATATTTGGCCAACTCTTCCAGCGCGAGCACGCGGAATTCGTTGTGGCAGCCGGCTAGCTCGGTAAAGACGGGGATAGCAGCGTGCGGCCGCTGCAGCTTCTTTTCGAGCACGGCAATTTCCCAAAGCGAACGGAACAGAAGGCGATCCGGGAGACCGGCATCGACCGCGCGTTTGAACAGCGCAAGCGATTGCCCGTGTTCACCGGCCGCAAGCAGCCAGCGGGCGATTCCGGCGAGATCCTCGCCATGGCGGACGCCAACGCGAGACAGCGAGTCCGAATCGGTACTCCGGAAGGCGGCGGGGACGATAGCCGTCAGGCAGGCAAGCGTCAGAATGTCCATCGCGTTGTGGTGGAAGATCGGCACCAAGCGGTGGGCCTCGCGCGAACGCAGGTATTCGAAATAAACGTAAGGAATCAGTTCGCCCGGGAGATCGCCCTCGCGATAGAAACCGAGAATCTCCTGCTCGAGCTGAACCAGGCGGCAGCTTTCGAGGCGCAGCTTCCAGAGGCGGCGCGCGCCATGGAGCAAATCGAGATGACCGAGACGGGCAAACGGCGGCTTGTGGCGCGTCATGCGATAGCGAGTCTCGAGCAGCGGCTGATCGTACGATTTCCCGTTATAAGTAATGAGAACGTCGAACTCAGAGAGGTGGGATTCGAGAGCGGCGAGGACACTGCGCTCCTCAGCATACTCGCGCATAAAGAACTGCCGCACGCGGAAGCCGTCAGGGGTGATTCGACCCACACCGATCAAGAACGCATAGATACCCGAGCCGCCGGAGAGACCAGTCGTTTCGGTATCAAGGAATGCCCAGCGGCGGGGCGAGGCAGGGGGAATCTCGTTTTCGCCAAGCGCATCGAGAAGGGTCTCGGGAAGCTCGGCAAGCGCGCCGATATCGGCAGAGCCGTGCTGCTTACGACCGACGAAGAGGCGTTCTGTCTGGAAGTGCTGACCGAATTCGTTCGTGACCACCTGGCCTTCCGACCATTCCTCAATGAAGCTGCGGGCGGACGGTTCGTCTTCTTCCAGAGGCGGCGCAACGGGCTGAGGCGGGCGGTTCGCGAAGCGGGCATTGACGACAGAGATGCGCTCGCGAAGACGGGCTAATTGATCATCGATATCCAGCAACCAGGGATTCGCCTTTTCTTTGCCATTATAGGATGTCTCTCATGAAGATGCTTCTTGCGGGATTCCTCGCTGCGGTGGCGGTATCCTCGCGCGGGGCTGACTCGTTCGACGTTCGCGCGAACTACAACAAATTCGAATATCGAATTCCGATGCGCGACGGCGTGCGGCTGTTCACCGCGGTCTATGCTCCGAAGGACACTTCGCAGAAATGGCCGATCCTGCTTACGCGGACACCCTACAGCGTGGGCCCGTATGGGGTAGACAAATACCGGACGCACGTTGGGCCTTCCGATAAGTTCGCCGAGGACAAATTCATTTTCGTTTACCAGGATGCGCGGGGGCGATTCCAATCCGAGGGCGAGTTCGTGGATGTCCGGCCTATTAGGAGCGACGCGGTGGGGAGCACATCCACGGACGAGAGCACAGATGCCTACGACACCATTGATTGGCTGGTCAAGAACGTTCCGAACAATAACGGCAAAGTCGGAATGGTCGGAATTTCCTATGACGGCTTTTATACCGACGCGGCTTTGGTCCACGCGCATCCGGCGCTGGTCGCGGCCTCCCCTCAAGCGCCTATGGCGGATTTATACATGGGCGACGATGCGTATCATAATGGCGCCTTCATGCTGGTGGCGAATTTCAGTTTCTACACGGGATTCATGAAGCAGAGCAACCCTGTGTTTCCGGAGAAGCAAGAGAAAGAATTCGCTTACGGCACGAAAGATGGATACAAGTTTTACCTCAATATGGGGCCGCTGGCGAACGCGGAGCAAAGTTATTTCCATCGCCAGAATTCATACTGGACGGATCTGATCGAGCACACGACTTACGACCGCTATTGGCAAGAGCGAAACATTCTTCCACACCTGAAAACCGCGACCCCGGCGGTGCTGGTGGTGGGCGGTTGGTTCGACGCCGAGGATCTATCCGGGACATTGAAGACGTTTCGCGCAATCGAAGCACAGTCTGCGCAAACGGAGAACAAGTTAGTGATGGGGCCGTGGGCGCATGGAGCTTGGCAGCGGAGCAAGGGCGACAAGCTGGGAGATATTTCCTTCGGGTCCGACACCGGACCGTTCTTCGAGAATGAAATTCTATTGCCGTTTTTCCGGCATTACCTGAAGGGGGCGCCTGATCCAGGGTTGCCGGCGGCCTATGTTTTCGAAACAGGGAAAAATGTCTGGCGGAAGGAACAGCATTGGCCGCCAGCAAAGGCGCAGCCGGAAGAACTGTACTTGCGAGCGGGGGGGAAACTGTCGTTCGATCCGCCTGTCGAGACGTCGGGATTTGATGAGTATGTGAGCGATCCAAACAAACCGGTGCCGTTTCTGAATAAGCCGGCGCTGTATATGGAACCGGAGTACATGGACGGGGATCAACGATTTGTGAAGAGCCGGCCGGACGTGCTGTCGTATGAGACCGAACCATTGGCGGCGGATGTGACGATTGCCGGACCAATTTCGCCGACGCTCGTCGTTTCGAGTTCAGGAACAGATTCAGATTTCGATGTAAAGCTGGTGGACGTTTATCCGGATGATGCACTGGGCGGGGTGGGTGGCTATGAGCAGTTGGTGCGAGGCGAGCCGTTCCGCGGGAAATTCCGAAACAGTTTCGAGCAACCGCAGCCGTTCACGCCGGGAGAAGTGCAGCAGATTCACTTCACGATGCCGGATGCATATCACTGCTTTCTGAAAGGGCACAAGATTCTGGTGCAGGTGCAGAGCTCGTGGTTTCCATTGACGGACAGAAATCCCCAAACCTTCAGCGACATACCGCACGCGAGACCCGACCAGTTTGTGAGGGCCACCGAGCGCATTTATCGCTCGCCCGGCGCGGCATCGTTCGTCGAAATCAATATCGTACGGGAGCGGGCGCGCTAGTTTCCCTGTTGGAGGAGAGCGAATGCTCCGATTGCTTTCCGTTCTGAAAAGCGTAGCGGTCATAATAGCGGCGAGGAGAGTATGTCCCTCACTGACGCGCCTAACCCTGCCCCGGAGCCGAAGCGGCGATCGGTTCTCGAGAAGCTTCTCCCTTTCACGACAGTAGCGGTGATCATTGCCGCGCTGTACGTAGCCTGGACCTTTTATTCCCGCTACGAGTACAACAAGCGGACAACTGAACGGATCGCGGCAGAGCGGGCCGCGAAAGAGAAGCAAGTGATGAAGGAGGTGTACGGTTCTGGTGAAATTCGATTTACGACGTTCTCGATCGACACGCAAGTGCTGAAACGTGGACAGACGGCGCAGCTTTGTTACGGCGTGGTAAACGCTAAAACGGTCACGCTGGACCCACCGGTAGAACCGATTAAGCCGATGTATTTCCACTGCCTCGAGATTGCGCCGAAGAAGACGACCACGTACACCATCACCGCCGAGAATGGAGCCGGACAGAAGGAATCGAAGTCGCTGACCTTGCAGGTGAAGTGAAGGCGCCTCGGAGGACTTGGCACAACGCGCGCTGCGGCACTGCCACGTGTAGATACGCGCTTTCTCAGCGTGTCGATTCGGAAACGGATGCCACTGGCTGAGCATCCTGGTTCCGACGAAAATAATCAATCGTAATCGTCAATCCCTCGGGGAGGGACACCTCCGGCTCCCAACCGAGCAGGCGTTTGGCTTTGGCGATGTCCGGGCGGCGCAACTTCGGATCGTCCGAAGGCAGCGGCTTGAATTCGATGCCGATCGAGTTGTGGAATCGGGCACGGATTTCGTTAGCGAACTCCAGTATGCTCATTTCGACGGGATTGCCCAGATTTACGGGATAGGCTTCGTCGGATTCGCTCAGGAGAAGCAAACCGCGCACGAGATCGGAAACAAAGCAAAAGCTGCGCGTTTGCGAGCCATCTCCGAAAACAGTCAAATTGGCTCCCTTCAGGGATTGATCGATGAAGGCGGGCACGACGCGCCCGTCGTTGAGTGCCATGCGGGGTCCATAGGTATTGAATATCCGAGCGATATTGGTGCGGAGATTATGGACGCGGTGATACGCCATGACAAGCGCTTCGGCGTATCGTTTGCTCTCGTCGTAGCAAGAGCGAAGGCCGACCGGATTGACGTTACCCCAATAGGTCTCGGATTGCGGATGCTCGAGGGGATCGCCGTAGCATTCAGAGGTAGAGGTCAGCAGGAAACGGGCGTTCTTTCGGACTGCGAGATCCAGCATGTTGCGAGTTCCCGTCGATCCGGATTCGAGAGTTTCGATGGGATGTTGGAGATACTCGACGGGACTGGCGAGCGAGGCAAGATGAAAAACGCGATCGACTGAATCCGGGATGTCAAGAGGCGCGCACACGTTGCATTCGATGAACCGGAAACGGGAGTTGGAGAGGAGATGTTCGATATTCGAGCGATGGCCTGTGATCAGATTGTCGAGCGCAATCATCTCGTGGCCCTTTTCGATCAGCCGGTCGCAGACGTGTGATCCAATGAAGCCAGCGGCTCCCGAAATGACATACCTCACCGTTATTCATGCTACTAGAGGGACAGCGCTGCACCGCATCAATCCTCATTAGATATGAGCTTTAACTGGATTTCGCGGGTAGTGCTGCTCGCGCTGATCATCGCGTCCGTCTGGTTGTTCTGGCTGCGCTTTGGCCGAGTCGTGAAGCGCATCGGGCGTGCGCGGCGGGATGAGGATTTCAAGTTCAGACCGCTGTCCCGCCGATTGTGGAAGTTCTTTTGGGAAGTGATGTGCCAGGCCAAGGTGATCCGCGAGCGACCGCTACCCGGCTTGGCCCACGCATTCGTGTTCTGGAGCTTCTGCGCGTTTGCATTGGTGACGCTCAATCACTTCGCCATGGCGTTCGGCGGCCCGTTTCTCAACTATCACGGCTCGCTATTCGGCGGCTTCTACTGGTGGTTCGCGTTTGCATTTGCGGCGGTGTGCGCGGTGTCGATTGCGGGGTTGGCCTTCCGGCGTTTCGTGATCCGGCCGAAATGGCTGGAGCCACTGTCGTATGAATCGGGCGTAATTGCGGCACTGATCTTCATCCTAATGGTGACGTACATGCCGGTATGGTGGATGGATGAATCGTCAGCGGGCGCGCGAGTGCTGTGGTGGATTCATGCGCTAACGATTCTGGCGTTCCTGCCCTTGATTCCGCACACCAAGCACCTTCATCTAGTGCTGAGTCCGGTGACGATTTTTATGGAGCGGCAGGGGTTCAGTCACATTCCGCCGCTGGCGAGCGATGAAGATTTTGGGCTGGTGGCGGGGAAGGACATTTCGAAGATCACAGCGCTGCAGGCATACTCGTGCGTGGAGTGCGGACGATGTACCGAGCACTGCCCGGCAAACAACACGGGAAAGGAACTGAATCCGAAGTTGATTGTGCTGGGGATCCGAGCCTATCTGAACGAATATGGAAACGCGAATGAGACGCCGATTCTGAGTGCAACGGTATCTCAGAAGGCGATCTTTCAGTGCACGACATGCGGAGCGTGCGAATACCAGTGTCCAGTGGGGATTCAGCACCTGCCGAGCATCATCGGGCTGCGGCGCGGAGCGGTGAACACGGGCGCTTGGGAAGACGAGTTCGGAACCAAGCTGTTCCTAAATCTGGAACGGAACGGAAACGCCATGGGGTTCTCGCAAACCGAGCGGGATAAATTTGTCGCGAAGCAGGAGTTTCCGACCTTCGATGGATCACAGGAGTATTGCCTGTGGCTTGGATGCATGGGCGCCTATGATCCGCGCGGGCGGGAAATCATCGCGTCCTTCGCAACCGTGATGAAGCATTTGGAAACTTCTTTCGGGGTGCTGAAGAAAGAGCGCTGTACGGGCGACCCGGTGCGGCGATTGGGGAACGACCTGGTGTTCGGACAAATGGCCGAGGCGAACCTGGCGGCGATGCAGGAGGCGAAGGTGACGAAAATCGTCTCGATTTGCCCGCATTGCGTGCGGACTATGCAGGACGATTGGTGCGAGTTTGGTGCCGAGGTGCAGATTGAACATCACAGCGAGTTTCTGGCGCGCCATGCCGAGCAGTTGTCCAGAAACGGCGGTGGCGAACGCGTAGTATTTCACGATCCCTGTTATCTGGGACGGTATCGCGGGATTTACGATGACCCGCGCGAGGTGATTGCGCGATCGAATGAGGTAGTAGACCCGCCGCGTTCGAGAGAGCGGTCGTTTTGCTGTGGCGCGGGTGGTGGACTGGTGTTTCTGGGAGAGGAAACGGGCGAGCGCGTCAATATGGCGCGAGCAAAGGAACTGGCGGCCACGGGAGCGCCAGTGGTTGGTACGGCGTGCCCCTTCTGTAACAGCATGTTTCGTGACGCGCTGAGTGCGGTTTCGGAAACTCCGCCGCAGTTGTTGGATATTGCGCAGATAGCGGCCGCGGGGATCGGGAAGACAAGGGCGTGAGGAACCGGCGATCAAAATCAACCGTACTCGGGCGTTTCCTCCATTTCAAGGAGAGTTGAATGGCTTCGCGAATGCGCTCGGTGACCTCGTCAAGAGACCGTGATTGCGTATGGCATCCAGGGAGCTGCGGAACGGAAGGCGATGTAGTACCCCTCCGCATCACGTTCAATCACGAGATCAAATTGGCGTGCCAGATGGAATCCGATCTCCTGATATCCTGATATTTTAGCGACTTGCGCTAAGAACACTCCCCTCTCTCGGTGATTTGACTCCTTTGAAGATCGGATTTGTAAGTTTGGGCTGCCCAAAGAACCTCGTGGACAGCGAGGTCATGATGGGCCAGTTGGCAGCAGATGGACACGAATTGACGGCACAACCGGCCGAGGCCGATGTGCTGGTTGTGAATACCTGCAGCTTCATCGATCCGGCGAAGCAGGAATCGGTCGACACGATTCTTGAGATGGCCGAATACAAGAAAACCGGCAAGGCGCAACGGCTGATCGTGGCGGGCTGCCTGGTGGAGCGATACAGAACCGACATTCAGAAGAATATTCCGGAAGTCGATGCGGTGCTGGGGACAAACGAGCTGGCACAGATCACGGCGTTGTGTGAAGGACTTGAGCCTCGGCCGGTTGCATCGGAGCCGTACCTGTATCACGACTTGACCGCGCGCGTATTCACGACTCCGAAGCATTCGGCGTACATTAAGATCGCGGAAGGGTGCGACCATCCGTGTTCGTTCTGCGTCATTCCGCAGTTTCGGGGAAAGTTCCGGAGCCGGCGGTTTGAGAGCGTCGTCAACGAAGCTACGCGGATGTTTGCGACCGGCGTACGCGAGATCAACCTGATCGGGCAGGATACGACTTGCTATGGCGAGGACCTCGGATTAAAGAACGGTTTGGCGGATCTGCTCGCACGGCTCGCAGAGATTCCAACCGAATTTCCGAAATGGGTGCGATTCCTGTATGCGTATCCCAACAAGATTACGCAGAAGCTACTGGACACGATGGCGGCGCATGAGGCGCTGGTGAAGTACATCGACATGCCGTTGCAGCATGCGAGCGCCCCGGTATTGAAGCGGATGAAACGCGGTGCGAACGCGAGTATATTCCTGAATCTGCTGAAACGGATTCGAACTACGATACCTGGCGTAGCCATCAGGACAAGCATGATCGTGGGCTTCCCGGGCGAAACGGAACGGGACTTTGAGGAGCTCTGCCAGTTCGTCGAGGCAGCGCAGTTCGACCGGTTGGGCGTGTTCTCTTACAGTGATGAAGAGACCAGCGGAAGTTTCCATCTGGACGGCAAAGTAGACGCGCGCACGATCTATCGACGGAAACGCAAGCTCATGGCGGTGCAGCGCAAGGTCTCGCTTCGACGAAACAAGATCTTAGTGGGGCAGGAGCTGCCGGTACTAGTAGAAGGTCCGTCGAAGGAGACGGAGATGCTATGGGAAGCGCGGCTGGCGACGCAAGCACCGGAGATTGACGGTGTGTGTTACATCAACGAGTTCACGGGAGACGAAGCACGGCCCGGCGAAATGCGCATGCTGCGGGTGACCGAAGCCCACAGTTATGATTTGGTGGGCGCGCTAGTGGATGGACCGGAGCGGGAATTCGTCGCGCGCAAACAACAAGTGAATCCATTTCCGATCCTGCCGGCTAGCCCAATCTCGAGCGGCATTCCGGCACGCTAATACTCATGCCGACGGTTGTACGTTGTCCGATCTGCAAGCAGGAAGTGCCCTTCGACGATCCGAACATGCCTTTTTGCAGCGATCGCTGCCGGCTCATTGATGTGGGGAATTGGGCTTCGGAGAAATACGTCATCTCCAGGCCGACCGGTGGAAACGAACTTGAAGAAGCGGCCTCGGAAGATCCGGACATAGAAACTGACGACGGCCCGGTCCAGTGAATCGAGCGGCCTTGGCGCTGGCGACCTGGTTCGGTTGCGGGTATTTTCCATTCGGACCGGGAACGGTGGGATCGCTCGCGGCAGTTCTGATCGCGGCAGCGCTGCATTTCGGGATGGCCGCCGGACGCTTGACGTTAGCATGTCTGGTAATTGCACTGACTGCGCCGGGCATTCTGGCCTCCACGCGAACCGCACGGCTCGTGGGCAAGACTGATCCGGGCTTGGTGGTGGTGGATGAAGTGCTGGGTCAATGGGTCACGCTGCTGGGTGCAACCAATCTGAACTGGAAGGCACTGCTTGCGGGGTTCCTATTGTTTCGCGTGTTCGACATCTGGAAGCCGTGGCCAGTTCGTAGATTAGAACGATTGCCGGGTGGAACCGGGATTGTGGCAGACGATCTGGCGGCCGGAGCATACGGGGCGCTTATCTTGTATATAGGCGGGAGATTTGGACTTTACTGATTATGCCGAGCAAACACCAGGCCGTTGAGCAGAACTCACGGCCGTCGATTTCGAGCATCGAGCCACCCGCGGCCATTTCGGGAGGAGAGATCCGTATTCGAGGCCGGCATCTTGCTTCGACTGAACGGCCAATTGTCAGGTTGGGCAACCAGAGCGCGCAACTGGTGGTTGCGGGCGATTCCTACATCATTGCGCGAGTGCCGGAAGGAGCAATCGTCGGAGAGCTGGTGGTGGCGAACGGAAAGCTCGAAAGCGAAGTACACGAGACTCACCTGGGCATTCAGGTTGCCGACAGCCTTCATCCAGTCGCGAATCCTGCCGTGGATTCGGAAGGCAACGTGTTCAGCACGTTCAGCGGGCCGCGCGGGCAAAAATCGCCGGTCTCGATTTATAAGATCGATACGAACTACAGTTCGAAACCGTTCGTCACTGACCTGATGAACCCTACTGGACTCGCGTTTGACAGGGACGGCCTGCTGTATGTCTCCAGCCGGTATGACGGGATCATTTATCAGATCACTCCCACCGGAAACATGACAGTCTATGTGGAGGGGATGGGCGTCGCGACGGGGATCGCCTTCGACCACGAGGAGAACCTCTACGTGGGAGATCGAAGCGGAACTATTTTTAAGATCAGCCGTTCGCGGCAGATTTACGTCTTTGCGACGCTCGAGCCTTCCATCGCTGCCTATCACTTGGCGTTTGGGCCGGAAGATTACCTGTACGTGACCGGACCGACAACATCAAGCTTCGATTCTGTTTTCCGGATCTCAAAAGCCGGAGAAGTGGAGACGTTTTTCCGCGGATTGGGACGGCCGCAGGGATTGGCCTTCGATGCGCAAGGGCGGCTCTACGTGGCAGCCTCGCTGGGCGGACGCCGTGGAATTGTTCGCATTGATGCGGCGCGCAGGCCGGAGCAGTTCCTCTCGGGACCGGGAATTGTGGGGCTGGCCTTCACACCATCGAGATCGCTCATGGTGACGACGCATAACGCGCTGTTTCGGGTTGATGTCGAGATTGCCGGACGGCTGCTGACTTAGGTTATGAATCCTGTAGCAGCCGGCGATTTCACCGGTGCGCTCCATGACTAAGAACGCGGAAATCATTGCGGTCGGGAGCGAGATGCTGACACCGCAGCGGCTGGACACCAATTCCCTGCTGGTGACCGAGCATCTGAACCTGCTTGGGGTGGAGGTGGTGATGAAGCAGGTCATCGGCGACGATCTGGAGCGGTTGACAGCGGCGATTCGGACGGCGGTTGCGCGTTCAGCGATTCTGATCGTGATCGGTGGATTGGGACCGACGCAAGATGATCTGACGCGGGAGGCGACCGCTGCGGCCTTGAACCGAAAGCTGGTGCTCTCGCTCGAGCAGGAATCGATTCTCATCACGCGCTTCCGGCAGATCAACCGGCCGATGGCGAGAAACAACATCAAACAGGCTTACTTGATCGAGGGGGCGGAAGCGATGCCGAATCCGCACGGGACGGCCCCGGGCCAGTTTCTTTCGACCAGTTGCGGGGCAGTCGCGCTGCTGCCTGGGCCGCCGCGCGAGCTGAAGCCGATGGTGGAACACGAACTGATACCGAGGCTGAGACCGGTTTTGCCGCGGCATGTCATTCGGGTGCGGACGTTTCGGATCACGGGCATTGGGGAATCCGATCTGGACACGCTGATCGCGCCGGTTTACACGAAATACACCAACCCGACGACGACCGTGCTCTCTTCCCCGGGAGATTTGTCTGTTCATTTGCGGGCCCGGGCAGGAAGCGTGAGCGAGGCGGATGCGCTGTTACGAGAAGTGGGAAATCCGATCGCGGAGCTGCTGGCGGACCGGGTTTATAGCGAGAATGCGGACGAATCGTTGGAAATGGTGGTCGGACGACTGCTGCGGAAACACCGCGCGACTGTATCGACGGCCGAGAGCTGCACAGGGGGAACGATTGCGGCGCGATTGACAGAGCGCGGGGGAAGCTCGGATTTCTTTACGGCCGGGTATGTGACGTATACGAACCGCGAGAAGCAGGAAGTGCTGGGCGTATCAAGAGAGCTGATTGAGAGGCATACCGCAGTGAGCGAGCCGGTTGCGGCAGCGATGGCTGAAGGAGCGAGACGACGAAGCGGTACAACTTACGCGCTATCTGCAACGGGATATGCGGGCCCGGAAGGCGGGACAGATTTCGATCCCGTAGGAACTGTGTATCTGGGAGTTTCAGGTCCCGGCGGAACGCGCGTTGTGCGAGTGCGATATGGCCGCGACCGGGATCGAGTGCGTCTGTTAGCGACGCAAGGCGCGCTGGATCTGCTGCGGAAGACGCTGTTGAAGGGGTAGCGATTTCATCGGCAACACCTGCGGCTGGTTCTCGTCATGGTCTAATCGCCGCGGGTAGGGCGCTTCTTAGCCAGTACGAGCAAAACGGATTACCTTCCAAAATATTCGTTGCGCAATTAATCTCTAAATCTGGCGGACCCTAAACTGAGCCTTCGGTGCACAACTTGACATTGGATTTGTTGCTGGCGCTCGTGTCGGAGACGTATCCATCGGGGCGTGTGGTGACCACCGCGTATGATGGGGCGAACCGGGTTTCCCAAGTGAGCGGATTGATGAATGGGCTCGCCACCACCTACGCGATACCGAGCGGATACTGTCCCCACGGCGAACCCGAGTGGATCACGTACGGGAATACGCTGGTGCGCGGATTCCTGTACAACTCGCGGCTGCAGCCGACCTATATTGCCGATGCGCTGAACAACAGCGCGCAACAGTTCCTCAGTCAATTTCAGTTGAATTGGGGGACGACCAACAACAATGGGAATCTGCTAGCCGTGTCGGAAGGCTACTCGCTGACGCCGTCGCCCAACCTGACCTGGCTGAATCAGAATTACAGCTACGATGGCGTGAACCGCTTGACGGCGGTGAGCGATAGTGGGTACTCGCGCGCGTTTGCGTACGATCCGTTTGGCAACGGGTGGGTGACGCAAAACAGCGGCGTGCCGCTGGCCGGGAACACGCCCGTGAGCAACGTATACGCGGCCACCGGCAGAAACCAGATCAGCGGGGCCAGCTACGATGCGGCGGGTAACCAGCTTTCGGTCAACGGCGACACCATGGTTTACGATGCAGAGGACCGGCAGGTGTCGGCGACGGACGGGATGACGCATGGGGTCGAGAACTACTTCTATGGCGGCGCGGGGCAGCGGGTGGAGAAGGCGGGGCGGGGCGGAACGACGGTATACGTCTACGATGCGCTGGGGCAGTTGGCAGCGGAATATTCCACCGCGGCGAACATCCCTAGCTGCACCACCTGCTACTTAAGTAGCGATCATCTGGGCAGCATCCGGCTGGTGACTGATCAGATCGGCAACGTGGTGGCGCGGCATGATTACCTGCCGTTTGGAGAGGAGATTCTGGCGAACACGGTCGGGCGCGGTTCGCAATGGGGCTCAACCACGGATGTGACACAGAACTTTACCGGCAAGGAACGGGACGGGAGACAGGGCGGCAAAGCTTCAATAGATATTTATAAACCGGCAGACGACAAGACCGTCCGCCCCACCCGCCGATCAAGACTGGTCAGCAGAGATCGGGCAGCAATACAAAAGCAAAGTAATCGCCGTTACTCGCCGCCGGTCACTTGCGGGAAGACCCCGCCGCTTGCTTCTGTGGCTTTGGTGGAAGCAGGAATATCAATAGTGGACAGTGGAATTTTGCGCGGGGTCGGGCTGGTTAGGTCCCAGAACATCTGATCGACAATCGCGTAGCTTTGCACGGTCATGTGCTGGCCCGTGCGCAGGACTAGCGTGACCGGAGGCGCGGGCGGTGTTTGAGTCGGCTCGGATGGCGCCGCAGAGGGAGTGGAACCCTGCGGTTGTCCGTTCGCTTGCTGTTGATTTCGAAGCTCATCTACTTCGGCCGCGAGCTGCTGGATCTGCTCGCCGAGCATATTTTGGTTCGTCAGGTCCGCTTGCATCGCCGGATCCGTACCCGCGTCGTAGGGCGGCGGGTAGGCATCATAGGCGCTATCGCTGTATCCAAGAAACGGGTAATAGTATGGCGTGTACAAAAAGGGGTACGCACCGTTTCGATAATCCCGATGGCGGTAGAAGCCGCCGTACGACCTATATGCCCCGGGGTCAATGCCTGTGTAACCAGCGGCAGGAGCCCGCAAGCCGAGCGGAGGTGGACCATAGCTGCGGACCGGGTAATTGCGGCCGCCGCCGATGGGCTGAGTACCGTGAGCCGCCGGATTCGAGAAATACGCACCGGGAGCGGAGTAATGTGCGCCGCCAGCAGCGCCGTGCTGAGCCAATCCAGGAACCACGAAAAATGCGGCTATGAAGGCGATCGTCAGGAGTGTGTGAGCGAATGAACGCATGATCCCTCCTCTGGTACTAGGGTAGCGCCGATGAGAGCAGCACGTAGACTGCGGATATGAGAAAGCAAAATTTCGACCTGGTCAGAACAAAGACGGCGGCACTCGGGGCTGCTTCGGGTGGCGCACTCGCGCTGGGCGCTTTTTCAATTGGGGCGCTCGCGGTCGGTGCATGTGCAATTGGCGCCCTCGCAATCCGCAAGCTCGCGGTTGGGAAATCACGAATCGATTCGCTCGAGATCAGAGATTTGAAGGTAGGCCGGCTAGTAGTGGACGACCTGATCGTAAGGCGGAGCGAGGCGGACGGCCGAACGGTTTGAGCACCGGCCGGCGAGCATGAGCAGCGCCGATACAATGAGTCTTGCATGCGGATTGCGCTGGCACAGATCGATAACACGGTTGGGGATCTGGCGGCGAACGCGGCAAAGATTCTTGAGTATGCGCGACGCGCGGAGCAGGCGGGCGCGCAGTTAATTGCCTTTCCGGAGCTGGCTTTAACGGGCTACCCGCCACGCGATCTGGTAGAGAAAGAATCGTTTCTCAACCGCACAGAGGAAACTCTACAAGGCATCGCGCGGGACTCAGCGAATCTCGACATCGCGATGATCGTCGGATATGTTGGGCAGTCGCCCGAGAACTCGGCGATTCGAGCACAGAACGCGGCGGCCGTGATAGAGGGCGGACGCGTGGTCTTCCGCCAGTGCAAGATGCTGCTGCCGAACTACGACGTATTCGATGAAGCTCGCTATTTTCAGCCGGCCGCCTCGCAAGACATCTGCACGATCCGCGGCACACGGATAGCGCTGGCGATCTGCGAAGACGCCTGGAACGATAAACAATTCTGGGAGCGGCGCCGGTATTCACGCGATCCAGTAGAAGAGCTGGTGCAAAAGGGCGCCCAGGTGATTGTTTCCATCAATGCGTCGCCCTGGAACATCGGAAAAAGAAAATTGCGCGAAGACATTTTCCGGGCCATTGCCTTGAGGTTCAAGTTGCCGGTCCTGTACGTACACATGGTGGGAGGAAACGACCAGCTGGTTTTTGACGGCTCGAGCTTTGCGATGACGGCAATGGGTAGGGTTGGGGCAGAGGCCAAGTCATTCGAGGAAGATTTGATCCTGTTCGATATGCAGACGGAGAGCGGAGATCATCACGCGAATCACTTGATGGGGGATGAGGCCGCCTTCGAAGCGCTGGCTCTCGGGACCGGCGATTATATCCGCAAATGCGGGTTTCGTAGTGTGCTGGTGGGCTTAAGCGGCGGCATCGACTCGGCACTGGTCGCGGCTATAGCGGTGGAAGCGGTCGGGAAAGAAAATGTGATCGGAATCGGCATGCCGGGGCCGTATTCGTCGGAGCACAGCCTCGCGGATGCGCGGACGCTCGCGGAGAACTTGGGCGTGCGGTTTGAAGTGGCGCCGATCAAGCTGGGGTACGAGGCGATGATCGAGACTTTGGAGCCGCTGTTCCAGGGCTATAACGCGGACACCACGGAAGAGAACCTGCAGTCGCGGCTGCGCGGTATGGTGCTGATGGCGCTTTCAAACAAATACGGTTCGCTGGTGCTTACTACAGGGAACAAGAGCGAAATTGCGGTGGGATACTGCACGCTGTACGGCGATATGTGCGGCGGCCTTGCGGTAATCAGCGATGTTCCCAAGACGATGGTGTACCGGCTGGCGCGAGTTGCGAATTGCCGTTACGAGCGCAGGAAATTGCCCGCCCCGATTCCCGAAAACACGTTCAGGAAACCGCCTTCCGCGGAGCTTCGTCCGGATCAAAGAGATACAGACAGCCTGCCCGAATACGAAGTGCTGGATGCGATTTTGGCTGGATATATCGAGAGCTATGAATCGGTGCCCGAGATCGCGGCAAAAACGAACATTCCGGAAGAGCTGGTGCGCGACATCGTGCGAAAAGTAGACCGGAACGAATATAAACGGCAGCAGGCCGCGCCCGGCCTGCGAATCACAGCGAAAGCATTCGGCGTGGGACGCCGGTTTCCGATCGCTCACAGGTTTACGGAATGAAACAGTTGCCTTTGATTACGGCCGCCGTTACGACTTTGACGCTGGCGGCCAGCGCTCAAGATCCGGCCAAGCAACAGGTGGGCTCACTGCCGGGAGGCGGATTCCTGCTAAACAGTGGCTGGACTATACGTCCGGCGGGCACGCAAGTTCCTGTGGACACACTTCCGATGAGCACGGCGGCTTCGCGCGATGGGAAATACCTGTTCGTGCTGAACGGTGGATATAGCCCGCCGTCAATAAGCGTGATTGACCTGGGGACGAAAAAAGAGATCGGGCGAACCGAGCTGCCGGACGCGTGGCTGGGGCTGACCGTCGCGCCGGACAAGGACCTGATTTACGTGGGCGGCGGGACGACGGGTAAGGTATTCGAGCTCGCGTTGGATGCAACAAAAGGAACCCTGACGCGCACCCGCGAATTTGCGGCGGTCAAAGATCTTAACAACAAGGGCAATGGGTTGATAGGAGACGTGGAGCTTTCGCCCGACGCGGCGGTGCTGTATGCGGCGGATCTGTATGGCGATAGCGTAGCGGTCATCGGTGTGCAAAGCGGCAAATTGATCGACCGCTGGAAGACGGGGCGGCGTCCGTACCGGATAGTCATCAGTCCGAGCGGAAGACAGGTGCTCGTCAGCGCTTGGGGGGATGGCTCCGTGTATCAACACAATGCGATGAACGGAACGGAGTTGGGCAGAACGCGCATTGGCCCCCATCCGACGGATATGCTTTGGATCAACAGGCCCGCTCCGAGCCAGGAAGGAGGATCGAGTTATCCTGCAAGACTGTTCGTCACGGCGGGAAATACAAACAACGTGTACTCGCTCGGTGTAACAGCGGATGGACAATTGACGGCGCTCGAGACAATTAATCTTTCGCTGACGCCGATGCATCCACTCGGGATGACGCCATCGGCGCTGGCCACAGATGAACGGGGCTCGCGGTTATTTGTGGTGTGTTCGGACGCGAATGCCGTGGCAGTAGCTGATATTGCGTCCGCCCGGACTAAAGTGCTCGGGTTTATACCGACGGGTTGGTATCCGACCGCCGTGCGAACTCTGGGAAACGATCAGCTCGTGATCGTGAACGGGAAAGGTTTGGGGAGCCGCGCGAATCCGCACGGACCAAATCCCACAATGCGCCCTGAAACGGCGCACAAAGGACCGATTGCCCCGCCCACGGTCGAATATGTGGCGCACATACAGACAGGAACGGTGGGATTCGTTCCGGTGCCGAGCGAGCCCGAACTTGCGCAATATACGCGGACCGTGCTCGAAGGTTCGCCTTATCGCGACGAGATGGTTTACGGCCCGATTACGGATGAGCAGGAAGGATATTTTTCGCGGACACAAGGACACGAGTCGCCGATCAAGCATCTGATTTACATCATTAAGGAGAACCGCACCTACGATCAGGTGCTCGGCGATATGGCCAAAGGGAACGGGGACAAGTCGCTGAACTTATTTGGCGAGAAGATAACGCCCAATCTGCACGAGTTAGCGCGCGAGTACATACTGTATGACAACTTTTACGAAAACGCGGATGTGAGCGCAGACGGCCATAATTGGGCTTCAGCAGCCATTGCGCCAGATTTCACGATGAAGTTATGGCCGAACAATTATGGTCATCGCGGCAAGACTTACGCTTTCGAAGGCGGCGAGCCGGCGAACACGCCTCCGGCCGGATACCTGTGGGACAACGCGCTGCAGAGCGGGTTGACGGTGCGCGATTACGGTGAGTGGGTGTCGGATTTGGCCACAAGAGCGGGACCCGGCGAGCGGCAGATTCGGGAGGTTCGAGATCCGATGCTGGCGCAACACACGGACATGAATTTTCGAAGCTTCGATCTGGAGTACCGGGATGTTGATCGCGCGAAGGAGTTCATTAAGGAATGGCAGCAATTTGAGCAACAAGGCGATGCGCCGCAACTGACTATTTTGCGTCTGGGCAACGACCACACGGAGGGGACGAGACCGGGCGCCTGGACGCCCTTTGTGTATGTAGCGGACAACGACTATGCGTTGGGAATGGTGGTGGAGGCGGTCTCACACGGAAACTTTTGGGGATCGACGGCAATTTTCGCGATTGAAGACGACGCGCAGAATGGACCGGATCACGTAGACTCCCATCGCGCGCCAGTATGGGTGATCTCGCCCTACACACGCCGCGGCGTGGTGGACTCTACGATGTATAACCAGACGAGCGTGCTGCGCACAATCGAAGGAATTCTGGGCTTGCACCCGATGACGCATTTTGACGCTGGGGCTCGGCCGATGTTCGGCAGCTTTAGACGAGATGCCGATACAAAAGCATACACGGCGATTGCTCCAAAGATCTCACTGAATGACAGGAATCCCGCGAACGGCCCGGGAGCCGAGGCCTCAAGAAAGATGGATTTTTCGGAAGCGGACCTGGCGGATGATGACGAGCTGAATGACGTGCTATGGCGGGCGATCAAGCACAGCAAGCCGCCCGCTCCGGTGCGAAGCGCATTCGCACCATAGTATGGAGTTCGGTTTTCCGCGGTGATTGCGATGTCACGCTTGCTGCTCGCATTAGTCCCGCTGCTCCTCACGACGCAGACCGCAGTGCAGACAAGTGTGCCGGGCACTGTAGAGGGACGAGTAACTAATGCGGTTACCGGCGAGCCGATCAGCGGAGCAACGGTACATCTATATGCGATGAACGGACGCGGAGCTTCTCCAGTTGAGCCGCAGACAGGATCGTCCCAAAGTGACGGTGTCTTCCATTTCGACTCAGTGCCGGAGGGGAGCTACTTCGTTGTGGCCCAGGCGAGCGGGTTCAGCAGTGGGCGCGGGTACGGCCCACGGCAGCGCATAACGATCAGCAGCGGACAACAACTCACGGGAGTTCTTATCCAGCTCAGCCCGCAAGGCAGCATAAGCGGAAAGGTCTTCGTCGAAGAGGGGAAACCGGTCGCGCACGCGAGAGTGCAAGCCTATTCGACTTATACAAATCGCGGGAAGCTGCAGCTCAGGCGGAACCGGTCGACAACGACCAACGAGGCCGGTGAATATACGCTGAACAAGTTGGACTCAGGACGGTATTTCGTTTCAGCGGAGTACGAAACCGGGGGGAAAGAGAAAGAACCGGCTGAATCTCTCAGTGGAGCGGAGGGCGATGCTCCGGTTTTAGTACGCACGTTTTTTCCGAAGAGCCTGGATTATGAGTCGGCGACTCCAATACAGGCGAGCGCAGGTCAGGATACTGGAGACATAAATATCCAGTTGAGGCGGACGGCAACTTATCAAGTTACAGGCAAAGTTGCGGAGTGGAATGCGGTCGGGCTTCAAAAAGGTGCGACCGTCATGCTGTCCCCTCAAAACACGCTAGACTCGGATGTGCTTGGCCAGAAAGCTCGAATGAATGGGGATGGAACGTTCGAGTTCCAACGCGTTCTGCCGGGCAGCTATACACTTTGGCTCACAGGCCGCTACGACGAGAGCGGGCCGGCAAATCACGGCCGGGCGACGCGGTTATTGGGTAAGCAACAGATCGAGGTGGCAGCAAGCGATGTGAGCGGCATCGTGCTGGGTCTGACACCGCCCATCAATTTGACCGGCCGTGTAACAGAAGAGAACGTCAATCCCCAGTTGTTAGGGAACCTTCGAGTGACGCTCGCGCCGGGAGGGGAGGTGGCGTTCGGGATG
>JAFATG010000365.1 GCA_019244055.1 Acidobacteriaceae bacterium
GAGCTGAAAATGCGCGGCCAGTGCGAAACATATCGAGCAGCTGAATGGCGCCCATCGCAACCAAGAGAACAACAGCGACGTTTCCGACGGCGCGCCAGGCCCAAACGGCGGGCCAGTGGAGTCGGAACAGCACGGGTCTCCACTGCAGGATGCGCGTAAGCGGCGCAAGTGTCTCATCATCGAGCCCCCACATGCAAAGCGCCAAGGTCAGCAGATTGAAAAATGCGTAGTTGCCCGTCAGCAGAATCACTACTTGAAGAAAGACAAGCAATCCCACGCCTGTCTGCCGCAAACGTCGAGGAAGCCAGAGAAGGAACGGCCCGGCCAGTTCGATCCACAAGGTCGCCGCTGTCATACCGTCCAAAACGGGGGCGGGAAGGCGGTACGCATAATAGGCGATTGGAGTCGGCAAAGGCTGAGTCATGAAATGGAATCGCAGCGCGTGAAAGTTGCGCCAGTTGGGATCATGCGACGCGAGCTTCACGACCCCGGATTCGAATATCAGACGGAACAGCAGGAAACGATACGCCCACACAAGCCAGGAGGTGCCGGCGAACATCGCTAGAAATCCTGATTCCAGCAGCAAAGCATCCCACTGGAAGCTCATGAAGGGCTGCCCGATTGTGACAAGCGAGAGATACAGGGCAAAACAGGCGATCGCGGCCCAGCGTGGTAACAAACCTAGAACCAGCAGGACACCTGCCGCGCAACCTAGGACGCATAACCAGACGAGTGCGTGGTCGCTGAGAACGACCCAGAACAGGGAAGGCATTTCCCAGTAAACGCGGGCACCGATGCTGGCGCGCATTCCCGTCATGAGCTGTACCGCAGGCGAAACACCGTGCGAACCGACCAAGCCCACGATCTGTGGCCAGACCGAGGCGAACGCTGCGATGTAAATGACACCGAGGAGCCGGAGAAAAAGCGCTTCCGTCAGTGCGTGCGCCGTTGGGGCGGTAAGCTTCTCGACTACTTTACTGAGAGTCTCGCGTAAGTTCATCCGCGGTGACAAACACGGGACAGATATCGACGGGAATGCCAGAAAGACGATCCAGCGTTTTCTTCATGGCTGGACGCATTACACCGAGTTCGTCCAGCATCCGTTTGGCGCTCCGGTAATCCCCCTGCGCCTCGATTGTCATCAGGTCGTGTGTGAGATCGCGAACCGCCTGTTTCACCTTGCGGTAGTCAACTTCGAAAGTACCGTCAGGCCGTTCCACGAATGCACCGTGGTCTAAAAAATAGTTGAACTGCAATGCCATTCCGCGTCCGTGCGCTTCAGTGATACCAAACCTTAAGGTGCGGAACGAAGAGGCGAGGAATGTTGCGTATAGCTTCCGCTCGTTCGCTTCGCCGCCCGGCAGAATGCCGCGATCAAAAAACAACTGAAGCATAAACAGGCCGGTCACATCCGCTTTCGCCTCTTCGATAGTGCTGTAGAGATCTTTAAGTTCCAATCGGACCGAGCTGTGCCGCCCGTTCACGGTAATCTCATGAGGTCCGATACCATGGCTAAGCTCGTGAGCCAAGATATGAGTGAAGAACCAATCGAAACTCAGATCGTCTCGAGCCGAGACTGGCAACACAACGCGCGAAATCGGAACCAGGTTGGTATCGAATTTCGCATGCTGCACGTTTTTCAGCATCACTTTCTTGCTGCCCTTCTGCTGAATTACACGTGCGTCGTTCGGTAAGTTGAAGGCAGCGGTCTGCACGCCGTGATTGCCATCGCCGGCCGACAGAATCTCGTTGACAACGTGGATCGGCATGGTTGCTCCGAGCTTCGGGTTGCGATAACCGGGATCGATCGGCAACGCATTCTCAACCTCCTGCAAATGACTGGAGAAGCCTTGCAGCTTTGCCGTTTCCGCGTCGTCCTTCAAACAAACATACGCTTCGAATGACGCTTTGTAGCCGAAAAGTTCGTCATTGTACGTTTCGTAGGGGCCGATGGTAATGTCGATCGGCGCGTCCAAATCCATCCATGCGAGATCGCTTTCGTAATAGTCGTCGCTGAGGAAGGCCGCGGCCCTGGTTTCGAGGAACCGCTTGAGAGAGCCGTTCTGTGTGACACTCGCTGCCTCGCGCAGCAATTGGGCAGCGCGATCTAAATCGGATTTGTAGGCGTCGTAATAGGGAACGGTGGTCAACTGCTTGTCGCCACCACGCCGGATGACGGTGAAGAAACTCTTAGCGGCCGCCGTCTGATTTGGCGAGAGCGCATTCGTCCAGTGCTCGAACTCTTCCCGGGTCATGTCCTCCGGATAGAAATTAGCGCCCAGGGGTTTTCGGGGCGGCACGCCCGGCATAAAGGCACGATGCGCATCCAGGTCCGACCATGGACTCTTGTAAATCGAGAAGACGCTGAGGCGCGCTCTTCCAATCGGCGTATGGTCCTGTTGCAGCTTGCGGTAGAGCACCTCGTTGCCACTCCAAAGCTGCTGGAGAAAAATGTCATCGATCACGCGCCCGGCCTGAATCAGTTTCAACAGGGCGCCGCGATCGCCAGGACTTAGGTGTGAAACATCAACGTCTAGCGGCGTGGGCGCGAACTGCCCAGCCATTTTCCCGAGCTGTGCGGCGTCTGGGAACGAGTGAGCCGACTGAGCGTCGACCAGAAAGGTGCTCATAAGAAAGGCGAGTGCAAGCGACGCGAGAAAAATTCTCATCGCGAACCTCTTTGAGCGTACCGCGCCGGAACGAGCGGAAACGGCGAACGCTATGTTATCGTGCGAAGAGAACTCGTCTCAATCGGCGCGGTAGCCAAGTGGTAAGGCAGAGGTCTGCAAAACCTTTATTCGGCGGTTCGATCCCGCCCCGCGCCTCCAATGTTTTCAGCGATTTCCAATTCCACCAAGAGCTTAGGTCTAGTCTCTCGTTCACGCTCGATACCGAAGACTCAGCGAAGATCGCGTTCAATCCCGCTCGATTTTGCGCAAATTTTGCACACCACTTGGCACCAAGTGGTAACGTCAGGTTGTGAGCGATCGAGGCTCAAGATCGGAGTTGGAGCAATTGCGGCAATTCGTCGAGAGCCTCGCGCAACGTATTGCTGCATTTGAGGGCCTCTTGAACGTCCCGAGGCAATCACCCCGTTTGGCGGCGTCGACTGTGGTTCTCGTAAATGTGGAACTGGTTGAGATGATGAGGCTTGCACAAATTCCATCAACTGCTTCATTCGACATTGGAGTGGATCGCGATGATGCCGGCCGTGGTTTCGTCAGCGATGAAAAGCCGCGCTGCTCTGCAGCTGGAAAACCTTGCGCTGCGCCATCAGATCGGAGTTCTGCAACGCTCGGCAAAGAAACGCCTGCCGATAAGCAACGCGGATCGCCTTTTCTGGATAGGCCTGTCGCACCTGTGGGCGGAGTGGCGCTCGGCGTTGAGGATCGTGAAGCCCGACACTGTGATTGCCTGGCATCGGAAGGCATTCCGGAAGTTCTGGACCTGGAAAGTTCGGCGAGGCCGGCCCGGACGGCCGGCGGTCTCAGCGGAAATTCGCGTGCTGATCCGCCGGATAAGCCGAGAAAATCCGGGCTGGGGCGCACCCCGTATTCACGGTGAACTGCTCAAGCTCGGCATCGATATCGGCGAGACGAGTGTGAGCAAGTATCTGGTGCGCAACCGAAAACCACCCTCACAGGCCTGGCGAACATTCCTGGAGAATCACATCCAGAGTCTGGTTTCCGTAGACTTCTTCACTGTGCCGACCATTCGGTTTCAGATCTTGTACGTGTTCTTGGTGCTGGCGCACGAGCGGCGTCGCATTATTCACTTCGCAGTCACCGCACATCCGACCGCCGAGTGGACCGCTCACCAGCTTCGAGAGGCCTTTCCATGGGAAGGTACGCCGCGCTATTTACTGCGTGATCGCGACCGCATCTTCGGCCACGAGTTCGTACAACAGGTGAAGACGATGGGAATCGAGCAAGTGTTGTCGGCTCCGCGTTCACCCTGGCAGCGAGCGCATATTGAGCGCCTGATTGGCAGCATTCGCCGGGAGTGCTTGGATCACTTGATCGTGTTCAACGAACGCAGTTTGAGGTGCCATTTGCAAGCTTATGCCGATTATTATCACCGAACACGGACTCATCTAGCACTGCAGAAAGATTGCCCTGAACCGCGCGACATACAATCGCCCGATGCCGGCCCGATTGTCTCCATCGCGGAGGTCGGTGGCCTTCATCATCGTTACGAGCGTCGCGCTGCCTGAAGAACCCCTGCCGAGAAGACGATCCGGTTTGCTTGGCTTTGCTTGCCTGCTCGATCTAAGGGCCACTCTCGCCGGCACCTCCAGGCAACGTCGTCGCAGACCTCGTCGACGGAACGTGGAGGACAACGCGCTTGCTCCGCGCAGGCTGTTTTCTTCCTTTATGGCGACTCGGTTTGGAATTTCCGAGAACGACAACAACCTGACCGAGCTGGTTCAGACCTATCAAGTGAAAAATCGTTTTGCCAAGATCAATACCGATTGTGTGAAGATCGATCGCGCGCTAAGCCGATTCGCCTTCACGATCCGATACGTTTTTAAAGTTGAGGGCAGCGCGGTCACCGAGTTTTATCGTGCCTGAATTGGACACTTAATAACCTGTGATCAAATCAACTGATGTGAGCTTTATCTGCTTCGGCGCTCTATTCGTCACACCCGCGCAGTCGAATTGATCCAATCACTCGAAGGAGATCCTCATGACAACCACGCCGGTGTCTCCCGTGCCGCCTACTGCGTTGCACTCCGATCGGCCCCTGGAGGGCGCCTGCAAACATGCGGGCGCCCTCGCGCTGACTGTCGCAGCGCTCGGTGTAGTCTTCGGTGACATCGGAACGAGCCCCCTGTACACGCTGCAGGCCTGCCTCACTTCGGCCGGAGGCCAGCATGTGAACGCTCAGGACATCTTCGGAATGCTTTCGCTCATGGTGTGGGCGCTCATCCTAGTGGTGACGATCAAATACCTGTTCTTCATTCTTCGCGCAGACCACCACGGTGAGGGGGGCATTTTCGCCCTACTCGCAATTGTGCCCGAGAGTTTTCGGTCCCGCGCTCGTCATACCGGCCGCGTAACGGGCATCGCCCTGCTGGGTGTCATCGGCGCGGCTCTGCTCTACGGTGACGGCGTGATCACCCCTGCCATTTCAGTTCTTAGCGCCGTGGAAGGGCTTACGCTTGCAAGCGCCGCCTTTAAGCCATGGATTGTCCCCCTTACATGCGTCATCCTGATAGCCCTCTTTACTATTCAACGTCGCGGAACGGGGAATGTTGGCCGCCTCTTCGGGCCCATTATGGCGGTATGGTTTGCCACCTTGGCCGTCCTCGGAATCTGGCACATTTTGGAGAGTCCGGAGGTCCTGCAGTCAATCCTGCCCACTTACGCGATTGACTTCTTCGCCCACCACGGATGGCACGGCTTTCTGATCTTAGGCTCGGTGGTGCTAGTCGTGACTGGCGGCGAAGCCTTATACGCAGACCTCGGCCACTTCGGGCGGGCGCCCATCCGCAGAGCTTGGCTGTGGCTCGTTTTCCCTGCGCTCGTGATCGGCTATCTCGGCCAGGGTGCGCTTGTCCTCTCGCATCCGAAGGCGGCAGACAATCCATTTTTCGCGCAAGTACCGGCGGGAGTTGCGACGATTGGCCTAGTGATTTTATCGAGCGCTGCAACGGTGATCGCTTCACAGGCCCTCATTTCGGGCGCATTTTCGCTAACGCGTCAAGCAATGGTACTTGGCTACTTTCCAAATGTAACCGTGCAGCATACGTCTGAACAGACGGAAGGGCAAATCTATATTCCCGAAGTCAACGCGCTACTGGCAATCGGCTGTGTACTGCTCGTGCTTACCTTCCGTGAATCTGTGAAACTTGCTGCTGCGTACGGCATCGCGGTGACGGGCACGATGGCGATCACGTCGGTTCTATTCTTTTTTGTTACTCATTACGTATGGAAGTGGGCAACATGGAAGTCGGTTGCGCTCCTCGTGTTCTTTCTCTCGTTCGATATCCCGTTCCTGGGGGCCAACGTATTCAAATTTTTCCAGGGCGGGTACGTTCCCGTACTGATTGGCGCTTCGCTAATAGCGGCCATGCTCATCTGGAATCGCGGTAGAACTTACCTTGCGGAACAGTATGCGACTAAGTTCCCCACATTTGATCTCGTTCGCGATGAAATCAGGCACTGCCTCGCGCATCGCGTACCCGGTACCGCAGTCTTCGTCGCACCGAGCCCGGACCATATTCCGCCGATCCTGGTGCACTTTGTGGAGCGTTGCAGGTCGCTGCACGAGAATGTCATTCTACTCACCGTGCGTACAGAGGTAATCCCCAAAGTGCCGTTAAACGACAGCTACAAACTCATCGACCTGGGAGATGGCTTTTGGAGGTTGACCCTGCACTTTGGATACATGGAACGGCCGCTGATCGTAGATGCACTGCAACGCGTTGTTAAAACCGAAGGCCTCCCGATTGACCTGCAAGAGATGACCTACTACGTGGGTCACGAAACATTGAAAACAGCAAAGTCGGGGTATATGGGTAGAATCGCTGAAGCAGTGTTTGCGTACCTCCAACGCAACGCCGTCGAGGTTGAGAGCACCTTTGGCTTACCGGTGCGCCAAGTTGTCGAGATCGGAACCCAAATCGACCTGTGATGTCGCGCGTTGATCAACTTTCACAACGCGACTTAGAACGGCAGGGCCGAAAAAAGACCCGGGCCACTCGCAAATCAACAGTTTTCAGACGGTACACACGGTCGCCCTCGCGTTCAAACGAGCGCACTTTGCAGCTTTGCTTGGACAGGTTGCGCGAGATAAAGCCCCGCACGGTATGGGCCTGCCACCCGGTTTGGTTTCGGATCTCGTGTAGCGTGGCGCCTTCCGGCCGGCACAACAAAGTCCAGACCTGGGCCGCCTTCGAGCCCTCCCGAAACATAGGCCTCGGCTGCGCTTTGGAATGGCGCGGCCGCGCGCTCTGACGATCTGCTTCTGTTGGCGGCTGAATGGCTCGCCAGATGCGTGCGATCGCGGTCTTGCGGTCGGTGAACCGCGCTACTGCCGGCACTCCCGGCAAGCGGTTCCAGATCGCAACCAGTCGCTTCATCGGCCATGTGCTCGCTACTCGGTGTAACTCGGCTCCCGTTCCGTCACACAACCTTGGTGGATGGCAGCCGCCCATTTTCCTATGCCTGTCTACACCTAGGTTTAAAGCATGGTGGGGCGGTGCACAATAGTGAAAGCTCCCATTCCGGGCGGCGGCGGCGGTGCTGAGGGCGGAACCATGAAGCGCGCATCAGGCGGAAACGATGGGGTCGGTGGGTTTCCCGGAGCGCGTTCAAAGATTATTGCTGCGTTATCCTCATCTGGCGGCCAAGGCTGTCCAGTCGCTTTGGCATCGGCTTCCCACGATTGATACACCTTTCGATACCACTCAGCCGCTTCAGCCGTAAGTCTGGCTGACTCATCCGTTGATTCGGCGATGTAGGCTTGCTCGCTGCTTACATGGCCCAAGGATGTCATCGCGTCTGAATTATTCGGATCGATTTCGAGTGAGCGCAGAAAGTTCGCGGCGCTATCTGTCAATAGCGGGCCAACCTTGGCGCGAAGAGATCGACGACTCTCCTCATCCGCAAGACGACCGGGCGGAAATCCTAGTATGGAGCGAATAATGTTAAACGCCTTTTGGTAATCGATGAGGCCACAAACGTAGTTGGCAAACCTGTGGCGAGGGTTGATTTCCGCAATGCGAGTATACATTTGTAGTGCAACGTCGTGCCGTGGCCCGAGTCCAGCGGTCGCTGGGTCTCTCCACCAAAAGTAGAGTGCCGCTAGGTATTCCATTGTTTGTTCATGCCCGAGTTCCAGTTCGAGCGCCTTTTTGAGGTGCTCCTCTGCGCTCGGACCGTTAGTGGCGTTCTGCTCCGCAATCTGAGCACGTTGCTTTTCAGCCTCGGCCTCGACCTCTTCGGGCGTCAAAGGTCTGACGTCTCCGCGCTCGTCCAGTAATGGAGCAGATTGCAATGCGACTCCGTTCTGATACTGAAATACGTAGATGACACCCAGTGACAACTGTGCTTTTGCAGAATGGGGATCTACTTCGACCGCGTGCTGAAAATCTTGTCCGGCTTCATCGAGGCGCATATTTGCGTATGCTTCAGCGCCCTTTTCGAGCCATGTTTGCGCACTCTCGCCCGAAGGCATGATAGCGATTATAAACAGGTTCCGAAGGGGCTGCATAGGCGCATTGCGGACAAGAAGTATTTGCGTGAGGCAAAGTATCAGACGCAGACCCAGAGCAAACAGGCGTGCCGCGTCCACCGGTCGGCGCGTGAGGCTCTATACGATAACCGCGACGGGCCGCAAGCACCTTGACGGCGAGGTATCCAGCTTCGAAGAGATGCTCGAAGGCATGCGGCATGTGTTATCGCCCGCCTAGCTTATGACCTGGATTCAGCGGTTATTCCGTCGCGGGCAGGTGCTTCAGGACCTCGAGCATCTGAAACTCGAATCAATCCAACTTCGGGACGATACATTTCAAGAATCAAGAGAATCGCACTGGACGCCGCTAGCGCCGCCATAAACAAGCCGATCAGGACCGTGAAGTTGCGACGGGCATATATCCCAAAGCTCAGGAATAACACGATTAGCCAACCAATCAGCATGGCCAGCAACAGGCCCGGAAGGGGAACGGCATTCTGTTCAAAAATCAGCCAGCGGGTTTGGCCCTGTTGGAATAAGAGACTCAAGGCCTGAGCCTTCAGGGACCGTTGATTTTCATTGTTCGGGGTAAGCTCCACGATCTTTGCAAAGAGATTCTCCGCCAGTCTCCTGATGCAGGGTAGAACGTATGTCTGTGGTTTCTGGCCCGTAATAGACCAACGTTCGGTCGAGTAGTATGTAGTTCGCGGCGAGCTGGGTGATCTCGGTATTTTGCGTATCGTAGAAACTCTTCGCCGAAGAAATCAGCAGCCCGAGCGCGACTGCCACGGTCGTCGCGACCAGTCCCATCCCCAGCCTCACGACGTCCTTGGACTCCGGCCCCTGGTGTTGAACGGGCAGCTTTCGGGAAAGAGTTTTTGCGGAGGAAGCTACATGGATGGCGACTGGATTCAAAAAGACCCGAAGTGCCAGGACAAGGTCAGCCTGAAGATCGTGACCATCCCATCCGACTACATCATGGTCCGCGTGGAACCGGCTGCACTGCGGGCCCAAGAACTAGCAGTGGCTGAACGATGGCAGCAGCCCTCGGATCTGTTCAGAATGCAGTGACAGGCGATAGGCACCATGCCAAGAACCCAATGAGAGTTGAATTCGGCAGTGTGGCACGTCCATTTGAATAAGCGCGAGGAGAATCGATACGATTTTTCGAGCACGAGCGATGGGCTAGAGCGAACACCCATGATTTCGATCAGGAGAGCTGGCCACCATCAGCTTCAACGCCTCTCGATCATCCAAGCATTCGTCGCGATGATGCGGTCCAGAAAAGCTACCCGGTGGCCGTCTGGGGAAGGTACTGCCCATCCTTGAATATCCCCGAGCGATGTGAAACGGCCATCGAGAAAGACATAGAATAGCCGGTTCCCAATCGCTGTATTTACGGATACAAACCATGCGCGGCCATCGGCAGCCCAGACCAGCCCCGATAGATCCGTTAAGCCTGCAAGCGTTACCTGACGCTCGCTCGGCTCATGCGGACCAGGTTCTAAAGCGATCACACGTATTTGTGCGGTGTGCCAATCGTGATTCGGGATTGCCACATACTTACCATCGGGAGAAACGTCCCAGTCCCCCAGGACCTCAATGGACCATTTGGTTCGGGCCAGTTCGCGGCCCTTACCCTGGAGCGGGTCCAGATCGTAATATGCGCGATACTCGCCTGGCACGGTAGTTCTGAGCACGCATCGTGTTCCGGGACCGAGGGCGCAGCGGAACTCATCTAAAACGCCTCCGATCGGAACCTCTGCCGGCGTGCCGCCATCCACCGGAACGCGCATCAATTTGTATGTGTTGGGTTTGTAAAACCAGGGCTTCTGGCTTTCAAGAGGCCGCGCCGCATAGAGGACGAAACGACCGTCCGGCGAAAGTTGGGGCAATATCTCGGTGAGAGGTGTGGCGACTATGGGTTCGGGTGTGCGCCGGTGCGTGTATTGTTTGAAAAGATCGAAGTTGCCGTTGCGATCGGATTCGAAAATTACGGCGCGGTTGTCCGCGGTCCAGGCGTGAGGATAATTTGTCCGCTCATCGAGCGTCAGCCGGTGTATGTTGTGAATGCGCGGAGGCAAGGGATCGAAATCTGCCACAAAAACGGCAGTGTGCGCCGTTCGCATGACAACCATCGCGCGCTTTCCATCTCTGGCCGCGGTGAGGCCAAGTAGAGCTGCGTCTTTATCGCGCAGGGTCGCAACTTTGTGCGGGTCGCCCCTAATCGCGCCAGTATGAGGATCGGTCTTCACTTCCCAGACCTGGTGTGAGGAAGTAAAGTCCTTGTTGTCCCACTTGAGATACATCAGACGACCGTCTGCTAACTCTGAAGCTAGGCTGATCTCCGATGCTGGCGTGGTGGTTGTTATTCGACCTGTTGCGAGCATAGCCGATTCGTAGGTGATCACGTCATCTTTCGAATAACGATGGCGCTGAAAGGCGAGGCGGCGGCCGTCGGGGGACCACAAAACAAACACGAACGCTTCTTCCGGGCCAGCGGCGAGAACGCGCCTCGGCCTTTCGCCATTCACTCCGATTACCCAGATCTCCGACCGGTCCTGCGAGATGAAGGCAACACGCGTCCCGTCTGGTGACGGCGTGGCACCACGGGCACCTTCATGGAGCAGGCGTGGAGCTGTACCATCGGTCGAGATCAACCAGATGCTGGGCACATTGCTCGCGGTCGAAAACCCGCTCGCGACCAGCTTTTTCGTATCGCCGAACCAAGCCAGCCGGTCCAGAATGCAATCGGTAGGGCTAGACAAAGTTTTGGTTTCGCCGGTCTGGATGCTTCGAACGAACGTTCCATCTACATTGGCGTAGGCCGCCAGTTTTCCATCGGGTGAAATCGCCGCCGCAGTCGCACGGTTCTCGGGCACGAGGGTCGTAATTTGTTCGAAGGCGGCCTCACGGCCCGCGGCCCGACGGTGGATCCAGAACCACAGAGCGCAAACTGCAGTCAGCAGTGACACGGTCGCGATCACCTGTTTTCCGCGACCGACTTTTCCCGGAATCGGGGTCTCCAATTGCCGGCGGATCTCCCTCAGCGCGCGCACAACATCTTCCGCCGAGGGCCGCTCTGCCGGAGGTCCCGCAACCATGGCGAATATCAACGAATTGAGCTTCTTGGGAAGGGCGTGCTTCAATACCGAAGGCGCAAACGGATCGCTCGCAGCCCCGCTTTGTATATCCCCAAAGGTCACATCATCCGGAAATATGTGCCGTCCGGTTGCCAATTCGTACAACACCAAACCGAACGAATAAATGTCCGTTGCGGGAGTGAGCGGTTCGCTACGCGTCTGCTCGGGGGACATATAACGCGGCGTTCCGGCAACTCCGCCACCCGCGGCTTCGGTTTCCATTTGGCGGGCCAAGCCGAAATCCAGGACCTTAATAACGCCGTCGCTCCGCATGAGGATGTTTTCGGGTTTAATGTCGCAATGGATGATGCCATGAGCATGGGCCGCGGATAATGCTTTCGCGATCTGAATCCCGATCTGCACAACGCGCTCCGGCGGTTGCGCCTCACGACAGATGCCACGTATGGAGATCCCGTCAACCAGCTCCATTGCGATAATCGCAGTGTCTGGGTGCCGGATAACTTCGTAAACGGTGATTATGTTCGGATGATTGAGGGCCGAAGCTGCGCGCGCCTCGCGGGTGAGCCGGTCCATAGTGCCGCCTAACGCCGCCTCGGGCCTCAGGAACTTTAGGGCCGCCAGACGATTGAGCTCGGGGTCATGCCCTTTCCAAACCTGGCCAATTCCGCCGCGGCCGATGCGGCTGATGATTTCGTATCTCCCGAACTTCAAACCGGGAATTAGGTGTGTATCCAGCGACTGAAGCGGAGATTCATTTAGAAAGCTGCAGCTTGCTTCGTCATCGCGCAGCATCTGCTCGATCAAGAGTCGCAGCTCAGCGTCGCCGCTGCATTCGGAATCGAGAAGCGTTATGCGGTGGCAGCCGGTTTTCTCACGAGCGGCGTGGAACAACTCGACAGCTCTGTTCCACTGCTCGGGTGACACGTTTGATCTCTCGCCCTACTTCAAAGCTCAGGGCGAACCTGCCCCTTCAGCCACGCTCGCGCGCTTACCCAATCTCGATTAACAGTAATCGGCGAAACTTTTAGGACGTCCGCAGTTTCTTCGATCGATAGTCCGCCGAAATAGCGCAGCTCGACAATCTGCCGCTGGCGAGGATTCATTTCGTCCAACCGGTCCAACGCGATATTCAAAGAAATCAGCTCTTCCGCTTGTTTATGAGACATACCGACGAAATCGTCCGGCTGAGCAACGTCCTTTTCTCCCACACCCCGCTTCAGCGCCTGCTTGCGGCGGGCATAATCGATGAGAATCCTGCGCATCACAGAGGCGCTGACGCCAATGAAATGAGCGCGATTCCGCCAGTCTCTCGCTTGATCGCTCACCAAACGCAAATACGCTTCGTTCACCAGCGCGGTCGGTTGAA
>JAFATG010000057.1 GCA_019244055.1 Acidobacteriaceae bacterium
TGCACTCGCGGTGCTCGTTTCACTGCTTGTAGCAGATTGGTTTCTCCAGTACCGGCAGCCTGGTGCGGGCAGCGCGCTGGTTTATGAGCTGGCGCCGATTGGCTTTTACGTCGGCGCTCGTGCTCTTCCGCCCAGACACATTCCGACCGTGGCACTGATCGTGGTTATCGCGGGCGCGCTGGGTGGATTAACGGTGATTTATGAGTTCCTGCGCGGCCACGTAGTTTTTCATAATCCCACGGCCTATGATTGGAACTCGACCAACAATTCGATCTTTCGACCGGGTGGCGTCTTTGGCAGCCCACCAGCCGCTTCCAGTGTCATGTGCTGCGTCGTCCTGTTCGGAATTGCTTGCATGGCGACATCTCGCGGCAAGAAAAAACTTCTGGTGGGATTGTGTACGGTGGTCGCCACGGCGGCGCTTGTTTTGACGTTTACACGCGCGGCGATGATAGCCGCGGGCCTAGGGATCATCCTCCTTCTTTGGTTGATCCGCTCTCCGCTACTCCGACCTTTGCGCGTGGCATGGTTTGTGGCGGTGGTCGCCGCAGTCTATTTTGTAATGGTTCCGAGCCTGCAAGGCAACAGGACCTTTCAGCAAGGCATCGAACGTGGTGGCACGCTCGCCGCTCGGGAGGGCTATTGGGGCGTAGCACTCCCCGTCGCCACTTCCAGCGCGCATGACTTCATTCTGGGTGCTGGCACGGGAAGTCTTGAAGCCCTCAGGACGGCGCCCAATGCGATAGTCGCCTCTCGGATTGCAACGTCGCCCACACTGACCGGGAATTCTCTTCACAGCCAGTACATGACGACACTGTTCGAGCAGGGCGCGATAGGTCTCGCCGTGCTAGTGGTCGTACTCTTAGCCGGTATCATTCCGTCTGCTCGGATCGCAAGAAGCACACGCGATCCGATAGTGGCTGCGACTGCGGCGATCATTGTCGCATTTGCAGTGATCATGTCAGTCGATACTGTTTCGCTTGTTCCTCCGGCATTCGCGATGCTCATGTTAGCCCTCGGCTTCGCGGGCGCATTGCGGGAGGAAGATCGAATTCAACTTGGGCAGACAGCCTAATAGCTGGTCGCCGCGGCCCCGATGGTTGCAGCAAGTGGCCTAGCGCCGGCAGTATGCCCGGACGTCGCCGAAGCCTTGTCGCGTATAAAGGCATATCCGGTAAGGCGAGCGGTGAGGAAAATACGCGGTTCAGTTTTTCCAAGGCCGGCCTGCCATCAATGACGACTGGTCCGAGACCCGATTTCTTCATCGTCGGCGCGCCAAAATGCGGTACTACGTCGTTAAATGCATACCTTTCCGCTCACCCTGCGATCTTCATGGCCAGGAAGGAGCAACATTTCTTCGGAAGCGACCTCGCTGATATCTGGCCGCAGCCCACTGCCAGCCTGTACTTCGGGTCATTTGCGGGGAGTGCTTCGGCGGCAAGGCGAGGCGAGGCATCCGGGTGGTATTTACGCTCGCGTCTAGCGGCGGAGGAGATTCATGCTTATGACTCTCGGGCGCAGATTATCGCAATTCTTCGTAACCCCGTTGAGATGCTTCCGTCGTACCACAGTCAATGCCTCTGGCGAGGGTGGGAGACTATCCAAGATTTCGGAGAAGCCTTAGCCGCGGAGAGTGACCGGCGCAATGGCCGTCGGATTCCTCGGATGAATGGTGACAATCCGTGGCGATTGCTCTACCGCGATGTCGTGCGTTTTTATGAGCAGATCGAGCGCTATTTCTCGGTCTTCGGGAAGAATCAGGTTAGTGTGCTGCTGTTTGATGATCTAGTTGAGCGGCCAGCTGAGACATATAAATCGGTGCTCGAGTTCCTCGGTGTAGATTCCAATTTTGCGCCTAACTTCGGGGTCCTGAATGCAAATAAGTACAACAGGAGCCGGCTCGTACGACGCGCTGTAGATGTCGTATGGGAACCTTCTCCCCGTGTCCGCCGAATAGCGAGGCGTTTTGTGCCTGTACAGCCGATGCGGAGGGCCATGATGAGCCATGTGGCGCTGCCCGTGAGGCGCGCCAATACGCGTATCGCGCCCCGACCACCGATCGACGCCCAACTGCGGCAACGGCTTGCGGCGGAGTTCGCTCCTGACGTACACCGGCTTGGTGTATTGCTAGGGCGCGATATGACGCACTGGTGCGCGCCAGGTGCCAGCCGCGCGACGGATGGGTCCGCGTAGGGACGCTCCGCGGACGTGACTTCACCGCACGCAGCCGAAGGCAACTCCTCGCCAGGCGCTTTCTATCAAACGGCGGATGAAGTGTCTCCTGCCCACAGTATGCGGCAGCGGGCGTCCACCACAGCAGTTCGCGGCGCGAAGACCGTCGCCGGCGACCTTGCTGCTGTCGCGAGTGGCCGAGTCGCCTTGGTATTACTCGCGGCAGTATCGGTCGTGATAACCACGCGATTGCTCGGTCCGAGAGGCTACGCA
>JAFATG010000167.1 GCA_019244055.1 Acidobacteriaceae bacterium
GGTGACTTTGCTCTCTACGACGGACCCCAGCATCGAGATTTCGATAGAGGAACTCTTTCGAGAACTGGACGGAGAGATCGAGCAGCCTGAACGGTAGCGCTGCGAGCTTTGATTACCGTGAAATTCCGAGGCACTGCTGATCACCGTACGCTCCAGCCTGCGTGCGGAAGCGGAAAATCTCGCGCTTCATAGCTTCGGCCGCGCCCCGGAGCAGAATCCACTTGTTGCCCTCACGAAAGTGGCTGTTGTAGGCACCAACAATCGAGATAGCTACGGGCGTCACCAGTACGAGGATGTGCAACTACGGCGCTTTGCCAATGTCGGCGGGAACGTTTGAAGCCGCTGTGAGAATCGCGAGCACGGCGGCGACCACGGCGAGAATGATGAGAGCGAGCTCGGGACCGCGGAAGCGGCTCTTCTGAAGAGCGGCGTGATCCAGCTCATCGAACCGGGACCACGCCATATGAATGGTTTCGGCGACTGTCTCCGGGTGTTGATCGAGCTGCACAAATAAGAGCCGTCTCAGATCGTCGACGTTTGCGTCCAGCGAAGACGGATAGATGCAGGACGGCGACTCAACAATCTCGCGGAGGTCCGGGTCGGCGGATGTCGGCGGGTTGGGGCCGGCCGGGGTGGAAACAAGGGCAGTGATAATTCGATCCCCTAATCCCCGGCGAATCGTTCTACCGTTCGAGCCCCAGCGCTTCCGGAAGACGTCCGTGATCGACCGAGCTGGCGGATGGGGCTCCTTATACGACCGAATCATTGAGGAGGTGCGCACACGTGGCGAGCTTGTGGTCTCGCAAAGCGAGGCTGATGGACCGGATGCGTGCGCAGTAAGTGACTTCAATGCTGCTTGACGAAGCGGCGGACTTGGCGCAGGACTCCGATGGAAGCGTAACGGCAGTGCTGGTCTGGGATGGGCAGGCGCGCGGCGAGGACGATCTTACGTTTTCTTTCGGCGAAGAGGCGCGCAATCGGGGATTCCCTGTGATTGAAATAGACACTCTGCGAGCGGGAGCAGCCGGCGCAGGGACGTTCGAGAAGTAAACGTTATCGATTTGTGGGATACTCAAGAGAAACTAGGGAGGCTTCCATGCGTCATTTTTGGGCCGACCGCCGTCTCATCGTAATTCCGACCGTTCTTTTCCTCGGCGTCTCGTTACAACCGGCATACGGACAAGCCAAAGGTGGGGGGTCCAGCCCCGGTGGGGGCGCGCCCGGCGGAAGTGTAGGGGGCTCTACAGGCTCCATAGGATCGCCTACTCGTGGGATCGGCACGTTCGGGAATGCCCCGAACAGCTCAATGGGTAACTCTCCCGCTATGCAGCATCCGATCCCGCTCTCAGGCAGAGTGATCTTCGATGACGGAACCCCACCGAACCACGAGATCCGGATCGAACGCGTATGCGCCGGTAATCCTCATTTCGAAGCCTATACCGATAGCAAGGGCCGGTTCTCGTTTCAGCTAAATTACAACCCAATGGCCGCGCTGGATCTGGATGTTTCGGATGCGGCGAGTGGCCCGGCGATACCGGGCACACAGCAGAACAGCGGTTCAAACGGCTTTGGGTCATCGCCACTGAGCCGCTCGAGTCCATATTGGAACTGCGAATTGCGTGCTTCCTATCCGGGGTATCGATCCGACGAAGTGGAACTGGCCAGCCGCAGGTCTCTGGACGATCCCAACGTAGGTACCATCGTTCTGCATCGCCTGGCGAATATAAAGGGATCGACGATCAGCGTTACAACGGCGCTGGCTCCAAAACGCGCTCAGAAGGATTATCAGAAGGGAGTGGAACTGGCGCAAAAGGAGAAGTTTGAGGACGCGGAGAAACACCTTCAACAGGCGACGAGCGAGTATCCGAAGTTTGCCGCCGCGTGGTTTGCGCTAGGCGAGGTGGAAATTAAACTGAACAAGTCGGAGGACGCGCGCAAATCATTTGAGGCCGCCATTGCCGCCGACGGCAAGTTCGTCAGCCCGTACGATCAGCTTGCGCTGCTCACTGGCGAGCAGCGTAAGTGGGAGGAGTCCGCGAATTTCAGCAAGCAAGCAATTGAACTGAACCCGGTAGAATTTCCTTCCGCTTTCTGGTATAACGCCGTTGCGAACTACAACTTGAAAAAGATCGATGATGCACAAAAGAGCGCCACGGAACTGGCGAAACTCGATACGCGGCATCATTTTCCGCAGGTGGAGCATTTGCTGGCGCAGATCTATGTCGATAAGGCGAACTATCCAGAAGCCGCGGCGCACCTCCGGACCTATCTCGAGCTAGTGCCGAATGCGAAGAATGCGGACGCACTCAAGCAGGATTTGCAGAAATTAGAGCAGGCGCGGGCGGACGTAAAAGAGTAAGCTCGGCGTTCGGTATACCGCTATTGCGAGAGTCTCTCGGGCTGAATGCGCGAGATCAAGTGACGATGGACAATACAAGCTTATCCACGCGTTCGTCCAGACGTTGTTCACGGGCGCGTTGTTCTGCCCGATACCGTGATTCGTCCTGCTGCATCTGTTTGAAGTCTTCCTGCATCTGCTCCAGGTTGGCTTCAATCCGGGCCAAGCGCTCATCGTGCAGATAGCCCATGGTAGCTACCTGCTCGAGCCTATGGCCCATTTTGTCCAGTAGGGCTTCGAGCCGGTCGAGTCTGCCTCCGCCGTTTGCCTCAGCCAATTAGGCACGCTCCATCTTTGCGTTGCTGATTGCTCGATCCATCTTCAGTGTTCAGTATAAGCCGTTTCCGGCATCATTTATCTATTCTTCGCGTAACGCTCTCATTGGATCTATAAGAGAAGCGCGGCGCGCTGGTACGTAAGCAGCGAGCAGTGCCACAGCCACAAGTGGCAGCGCGACCATCAAAAAGAACAGGGGACCCGATCCGGTGAAGGACAGGATAAACATGGACCCAACCATGCGGGCGGCAATTACGCCGAGCGCCAAGCCCACGATTGTTCCCGACAGCGCGAGCGTGAGGCCTTGCCGCAGGATCATTTGCAATACTCCGCTGCGGTCCGCACCGACTGCCATGCGGATGCCGATCTCGCGCGTGCGCCGGCTGACGGAATAGGCGATTAAGCCATAGAGCCCGATGATGGCGAGAATGAGCGCCATAATTCCCATTGCGGCGACCGAGTTATCGATGATATCCGGGGTTTTGATGGCGCGCTTGGTGTAGAGGTCCTGCATGGTGCGCACGTCAAAAGCCGGCATGTTCGGATCTATCCCGTGTACGATTTGCCGCAACACGGGCGCGAGGCCGGAGGCATCGGTTGACGGGGACTCAGCCACGAGGGTCATTCCGTCCTGCTGATTTTGAGAAAACGGAAGATACATGAAATCGGTGGGCGGCTCAGCGATCCAGAGATACTTTGCCTGCTTAGCGACTCCGACGATCTGGACAAGCGGTCCGTTCGCGTCACCCAAATGGAAGCGTTTCCCGATAACATCCTTACGGGGCCAAAAGCGGTTTGCGAAATGCTCGTTCACAACGGCGATGCGGGGCGAATCCGGCTTGTCTGATTCAAAGAAACCTCGACCGCGCAGAATCGGAATGTGCATGGTTTCGAAGAAGCCGTCGCTGACAATGGAATCGAAAACCTCTGGCGCTTGGTCGCCACGTCCCAGAGTGCGGCCCTCAGGAACTATGGTTTTGGTATCGCCGCCAAAACTGAACGGGATGATGGAGTCAAGGGCGGCGGATCGAATTCCGGGAGCCGAACGTACCCGGTCCAGAAGCTGTTTGTAGAACTGCTCATTTTGCGGTTTGGTGTAGTGGACCGTCTGCGAGTCGAAGCTCATCAAGAAGAGATGATCGGTTTGAAAGCCGGGACCATGTGCAACCTGGCTGCGAAAACCATCGAAGATGACACCCGCAACAATAAGCAGGACGGCAGAGATCGCTAGTTGCGCTGAGACAAGAATGTTGCGGCCCCAGAAGCGTGCCTTCTGAGAACCTTCCGCATCGCGTGCTTTCAGTGCCGAGACGACATCGGAGCGTGAGCTGCGCAAAGCCGGCATCAAGCCAAACAGAAATGTGCTTACTATTGAAACGATCAGCGTAAACAGCAGTACCCGCCGATCGAGGCTTACATCGAAAGAAATCGGAATATCGCTCGGGATCGGTATGCTGGCGAACAGCCTGGTGCCGGCGAAGGCAATTGCCAAGCCGAAGACGGCACCAAGTACCGCAAGCATGAAATTCTCCAACAAGAGCTGGCGAATGAGCTGCCAGCGCGCTGCTCCGATGGCGAGCCGAATAGCAACTTCCCGGCCGCGCGCACTGGCGCGGCTCAAGAGCAGGCCTGCGACATTTGCGCAAGCGACCAGAAGAACGCAGCCGGCCAGGATGATCAGCATCTCAATCAGCGCCGCGTCAGGCGGAGATTGCTCAATGCGAAGGCTGAGCTCCGTTTGCACACGAATTTTCTGGTTGCGCGGTTCCGAAGAATACGTCTGCTGGAGCACGCTGCCAATAGCGTTCAGATCGGCTTCCGCGCGAGCGGTAGTCACGCCCGGTTTGAGGCGGCCTTTGAGGTCCAGCCAGCGGTTATCGCGCTTATTCAGATTGTCTGTTCCGCTGAGAGCAGGAGACATTGCAATAGGGACAAAGATCGATGGCTTAACGAATTGATCAACACCTGTAAAGGACTTAGGGGCGATGCCGATCACGGTGAACTCGATTCCATTCAGACGCACCTTGGAACTCACAGCCGAAGCAGCGCCATTGAAGTGAGCGAGCCAGAAATCATAGCCGAGGACTACCACCGGATTGCGGCCCGGGACCTTATCCTCGTCGGGGCGAAATCCGCGACCCACGGTCGGCTCGACACCCAGGACTCGAAAGAAATTCCCAGAGACGAACATGCCGAAAGTCATATCCGGCACGACCGAGGGGTTCGGCGCGTATCCGAATTGGGAATATTGGTAAGCAATTAAGCCGTCGAAAGTGCGGTTGCGGTCACGGTAGTCCAGATAGTCCGGGTACGACATTGTGATGTTCGCGCCGAGAGTGCTGATCGAGCCAGGATTCACGGTGACCACACCATTGGGTTTCATGACGGGCAACGGCCGCAGCAACAGCGCGTCGGCAAAGCTGAAAATCGCAGAATTGGCTCCTATGCCGATGGCGAGGGAACAGACGGCCACGGCGGTGAATCCTGGATTCTTGGCCAGCATTCTGGCGGCATATTTCACGTCTTTCAGCATGGGGTCTCCCTGTTGTGAGCGAGCTGGTGATCTTGCCGGCAAGGACGAAGCCAACTGGAAACAGCTTTCTTTTAATAGTTTACGTATGCATCGGGCGGCGAGCCGTTCGAATTTGGGACAGGTAAGTAGTTGGGTGAAACAACTGGAGTCGAGCGGGCATCGTGTTGCTGGGAGGCGTTGCAGACAAACTATGTTGCGAGACTTGCTATTCCTGCTTCTCTTTTTCGTGTTCTTAGTTCTTTGGTTGATCCTGTGGTTAGCAGCTCACGTTGCGGGAGGATTTGTCCATCTCCTGGTTGTGATTGCAGTGCTGTTCCTGATTGTGCACTTCGTGCGGAGACGGCGGGCGGTCTAACTGCGGTCCCTCAGCATCACGGCATCATTTATGGTGTCTTCAGCTCGCCGAGGAAACGCGGTCTAATGGCGCCGGCATAGTTGAAGCGGAGCTGGGGTGTTAATTCATCGACGCACGTTGGAGTGCGGCGGTGTGGTTCTCCTCACGAAATCCCGCGCTCGACAGCGTAGCGGGTCATCATAGCGGTGGAGTGCAGCTTCAGGCGATCCATGATGGCAGCGCGATGGAACTCAGCGGTCCGTACAGAAATGTTCAATTTGCTAGCGATTTCCTTTGCCGAACAGCCTTGCGAGATGAGCCGCAACACCTCGAGCTGGCGCTCCGTAAGTGTGCCTTCCGGCGATAAATGCTCCTCATCCATCGCTTGGACCCGCGAGCCTATATACTTACCGCCATTCAAGACGGTCCGAATCGCGAGCAGCAACTCGTCCATCGGAGCACGCTTCGAGAGATAGGCGTGCGCGCCCACCTCGGTCGCGCGCTTTACGAATCTCGGCTCTGTATGCATCGAAAGAAACATCAGTTTCAGGTCTGGATGATCGGCGAGTATACGGCGGCCCACCTCGAATCCATCCCCATCGGCCAGACGCACATCCACAACGGCGAGGTTCGGTGCAAATTGGTCGACGGCTTCTCGAAATGCTTTAAGGCTGTCCACTCCTCGAACTTCATATTGCGGACTCAGCACAAAGAGCAAGGCGTCCAGCACTACTTGGTGATCGTCGAGAAGCAACACCTTCGCTTTTCTTTCGGATGTCGGATTCAAGTTATCCGTTTCCATCACAATCTCCTCGGTGACAAAGCTGCTCATATTCACAATTTCCGGCGTTCTGCGTCAAATGCTGTTGGCCGACTTCCGGGTCTCCATTGCTAATGGACGTCGAATTACTACGAAACAATACGGGCATCTTCGCTCAAACGAGGCTGACAAGGGTAAGTGATAGTGACGAGCCGCACGCTGTTTGAGAATGCCAAAGGGGCGCTTCGTTCACGGCGAGTTCTGGAGGCCGTGCGCTTATATGAAGCGGCGGAGCATTGCGGCTTCGATTCCGATTCGTGCGCGGCCGGCCGTTGGACCGCTTATATGTTGTTGGGCGATTTTGAGCGCGCCTGGCATGAGAGCGACGCGATTTCCGCACGTGGCAATCCGGATCGAAATCGGTATTGGGATGGTAAAGATCTGGCCGGCCGCAGCATTATTATCCGGTGTTTGCATGGGCTCGGCGACACTTTGCAATTTATTCGATACGCCTCTTTGGCGCGGAAACAGGCTCGATTTGTGACCATCGAAGCGCAGCCTTCCCTGAAGGTATTGTTGAAAGAGGCCAATATCGCTGATGAAGTCATCACGTGGGGTGAACCGGAGCCATTTTGGGACCAGCAAATTGAAGTGATTGAACTGCCGCGGGTATTTCGGACGACAGTAGACTCGATCCCTAACGAAGTGCCGTATTTTCGTCTGCAAAATTGCAACGGCGTGATGAAGTATGACGGATCGAGGCCGCTTCGGGTCGGCATCAATTGGGCCTCGAGCGCATACAATCCCGCACGCTCGATGTGCCTGGAACAAATGGCCGTGTTATCTACGATTCAAAACGTTGTGTTGTACAGCCTGCAAGCCGGCCCGGAGCGTCAAAAGTTAGCCACTTGTTCCGCGCTCATAGAAGACGTATGCGACGAGAGCGAGTGTGTTCTGATTGCCGCAAATACGGCGGCAAGTATGGATCTTGTGATCACAGTCGATACGATGCTGGCGCATCTTGCTGGTGCACTCGGCAGACCTGTCTGGACCCTACTTCCATACGAAAGCGATTGGCGTTGGATGTTGGATCGCGATGACTCGCCCTGGTATCCAAGCATGCGGTTGTTCCGGCAGCCTCATCCCGGCGCATGGCTGCAGGTAATCGAGGGGGTCTGGCATGAGTTAGCCGCGATCGTCCGCGGTGAGGCAGCACTTGCGTCAGCGCCGTTGAATGGCTGCAAAACCTAGGCGGGTTCGGTGTAAGCTCCCGGCACCGCGAAAAAGAACGTAGAGCCGCGGCCGACTTCGGATTCAACCCAAATCTTCCCTCCGGCGCGCGTGACGATTTTCTTACAGGTTGCCAGACCGATTCCGCTGCCGGCTACATCCAGTCCGTGCCTGCGCTGGAGAGGCTGAAAAATTCTATCGAACCAATCCGGCTCGATGCCCATACCGTTGTCCTGAACACCTATCACCCACAAAGCGCCTTGACGCCCGGCGGTAATCTTCACCTCGATAGGAACTCCGGGCCGGCGATATTTGATCGCATTCGACAACAGATTCTGGAATAGCCGGGTCAAAGGCTGTAGCTGAATGAGTAACCCCGGGAGAGGATCGTGGGTGATCGTTGCCCCGGAAGTCTGGATGTCACGGCTCAAATCTTCGATCGCGGCCGCCAGTGCCTCTCCCGCATCGGCAGTATCGGAAGAGCCGATCATCGTCTTGCCAACTCTGGCATGTTCCAGAACTGCCTCTACCAGGTCAGCCATGCGCTCCAGCCCCACACTGATCTGTTTCAAGCACTTCTGCCCCTCGCTATCGAGATTGGAACCATATCGGCTGGAGAGCAGGTCAACAAGCCAACGAGTACTTGTGATAGGCGCACTAAGGTCGTGCGAGGCAATACGGGCAAACTCCTCAAGATCCTCATTGGAGCGCTCCAGCTCATACGCCATGCTCTTGAGCCGCGCATTGACGCTCTCCAATTCATGTTGAATCTCGGAACGTGCCGTGATGTCCGTGTGGGTCGCGATGATAGTTCGCGGCTCGTCTGCTTCATCGGAAAGGAGAACCCATTGGGCTGAAACCATCAGCACGGTGCCGTCCCGTCTTTTCTGTGTGAGTTCGCCGGTCCAGGTACCAAATTCCAGGAGTTGCTGTTCGATGGCTTCGAGGGGCTCCGGAAAACCGGTTTGCAGCAGCTCGTGTTCGATGCGGCCGACCGCCTCTTCCGCGGTCCAACCATAAAGCCGTTCACAACCGGAAGTCCAATGCTCGATGTGACCGTCCCAGGTTCGGATCAGCACCGTCGATTGCTCGAGAGCACGAGCGAGCGCGCGCAAATCATCCTCGGCGTTTTTCCGTTCGGTGACATCGGTGATGATCTTGCCGAATCCGTGGAGTTCTCCCGACTGGGAACGCAACGGAATGGTGATTCCTTCGACGAAAATGGGATGTCCGTCTTTATGAACGAGCCAAGTGGTATCGGAAGAGCGACCTGTTATGGCCGCTTGCTGCAATTCGCGGCTGCTCTTTCCAGTACACCGTTCCGACGGCGGCAATAACAAGTCGAGAGGACGACCAATGAACTCATCCGACTTGTAACCGAATTGCCGGAACACGCCGGGGTGCCAGGATGTGAATTGGCCTTGGTTGTCTAGCAAAATGACGACGAATTCAGTGAGCTCGTCAATGAGAGTTTTGAGTAGTTCTTCGGCCGTGAGTGGTTGGGCCATGGCCTAATAGAAGATCTGATTCACACAGTTAACGATTGGACCATAGGGGCCAATCGCCACGTCGGTCATTGAAGCGGGGGCGATCTCCAGACGGTGGATGTGGTCGATCGACATGCCCAGGAAGAGCAGCAGGAGGCCGCGAATGACGTCGCCGTGGCTCACAACTGCGATGGTGTTCGAATCCGAATCCCCGATCATTCTTTGCAGGGCCTGCCAAGATCTGGACTGAACATTCATCATAGTCTCGCCACCGGGCGGACGTGTAAGCGAACGACGACGATTGTACCGCTGCCATTCATCGAGGGTACTCAGATCAGAAAATGTCTTGCCGGTCCAAGAGCCCGAATCAATTTCGGTGATTCCATCGTCTAAGGTGATTGCGATCCGCGCTGAGCTCGCTATGGGCTCGGCAGTTTGAACCGCGCGCTCGAGAGGACTTGAAACGATTTTGCTGAGCGTGTACCGCGTCATCAATGCAGCAGCCAATTTGTCCGCCTGGATGCGGCCCTCGGCGTTAAGAAAGATGCCTGGGGTACGGCCGTACAGCACACGCCCGAGCAAATCCGTGGTGCCATGACGAATAAGTAGAATACGAGTCATAACATGCCGTGAGAAGGGAACCAAATTGGTAAGAACGCACACGAAAGAGGAAATCGAGAAACGCGTAGCTGAATTGGGGCCATGGTTTCATAACATTTGCTTGCTCGAAGTGCAGACCGCGCCTGATCATTTCTTGGGCGATTATCCCTCCACTAAGTGGCAGAACTTTCAGGACGCCATTCCGAAAGATTTGAGCGGGATGACTGTCCTCGACGTTGGCTGCAACGGCGGATTCTACTCCATCGAGATGAAGCGGCGCGGAGCTCGGCGTGTGGTGGGTATTGACCATGACGAGCAGTACCTCGATCAAGCCCGCTTCGCGGCTGAAGTGCTGGATCTAGATATTTCATTCGAGCGAATGTCCGTCTATGACGTTCCCAAGTTGAGGGAGCGATTCGATGTCGTGCTCTTCATGGGAGTGTTTTATCACCTGCGATATCCGCTCCTCGCACTGGATCTGCTCAGACAGCATGTAGTAAAAGATTGGTTCATTTTTCAGTCTATGCTTCGTGGAAGTCGCACTGTGCCACGAGTAGAAGAAGATTACCCGTTCTGGGAGCGCTCAGCGTTCGATCATCCGGGATTTCCCAAAATGCACTTCATTGAAAACAGTTATTCAGAGGATCCAACAAACTGGTGGATCCCAAACCGGGCCTGCGCGGAGGCGGTACTTCGCAGCTCCGGCTTCAAAATTGAGCAGACGCCCGAAGCGGAAGTATTCATCTGCCGCTGCGATAACGCAGCATGCCTGCATACCGTGCCATTTGGTATCGCTTAGCGGCATGGATCCGTTTGCAATCTGTAAAGCACCGGGAATTCTGTTCACCTTATGATCGAAGCCGTCATGCTTTGGAATGAGCCCAATAATCTCTCGCATTGGGACTTTGAAATAGATACTGACTGGTCGGTCTACGCGAACATGGTGAAGATTGCGGCGCAGGCGATCAAGGCTGAAAGGCCCGGGGTCACGCGCGTGCTGGGCGGGATTTCGCCCATAGATCCGGCATTTATCATGCGAATGGACGAAAAGGGGACGATGGCCGATCTCGAGGTGGTCGCCCTTCACGGGTTTCCGTTGGACTGGAATCACTGGACCATCCACGAATGGCCGGACAAGCTGCAAGAGATTCGAGCGGTAACGACAAAACCGATTTGGGTCTCGGAAGTGGGCGCGTCCTCATTTGGCGCGGAAGAGGTACAGGAGTTTGGCTTGAAACGGACTGCGGAACTGCTGGCACCACGAATCGATCACGTTTACTGGTACAGCCTGTTTGACCTTCCTCGCGCGTGGCCAGCCACCACACGTCACCGCGAGAGCGAAGGGTCATCCTACTACCGGCACTTCTACATGGGCCTTTTTCGGGAAGACGGGAGCGCCAAGTTAGCTTGCCGCAGCTTTGCCGAATATACGCCGCATCTCGGGATCTGCCAGTGGTTCCATTTCGAAGATCCGCGCCTCGAGTTGGCCGTGAAACTCTTGCATGATCTAGGGGTTAGAAAGCTGCGGACCGGTTTGAGCTGGGCAGATTTCGAACGTCCCAACGCGGAAGGCTGGTTCGATCGTCAGATGCGCTTGCTCGAACCGTTCGAAGTTACGATCACTTACTGTTTTACACCTGAGCGCTGCGGGGTCAGGCCGCACCATACGAGCCCTCCAAAAAATCCGGAGGCGTATGCCGAATTTTGCGCTGCCATGACACGCCGATACGCCTGAAGGCCGGTAAAAGTACGCGTGTAAAAGTACATAGGCTCGGCGCAGGGAGAGAAGGTAAGTAGAAACAAACCAAGCTACGAGGCTTTCTATGTAACGGGAACATACATGCCGAGTAGCAGGACAAAAACTACCCAACAAAGGACAAAATAAATGAGAGGAACCGTTCTGATTACGGGCGGTGCCGGTTTTATTGGCTCCCACGTAGCTTCTGAACTGTTGAAAGCCGGGTACCAAGTCCGAGTTCTGGACAGTCTAGTCACTCAGGTGCACGGGGATACACCGTCCCGTCCGGCTTACCTTCACAAGGACGCGGAGTTGATGCTCGGGGACGTTCGAAATCCGGACGTGGTCGACGAAGCATTAGCTGGGGTGGATGCGGTTTATCATTTTGTCGCTCTGGTCGGAGTGGGCCAGAGCATGTATGAGATCGCGGAATACACGAGCGTCAACAATCTCGGAACGGCGGTACTGCTCGAACGCCTCGTCAAGCATCCGGTGAGCAAGCTAATTGTCGCCTCGAGCATGAGCGTTTATGGAGAGGGACTTTACTTGACCCCTTCGGGAGTGCCGTATGCGGCGGCGAACCGGACCACGACACAGCTTAAAGCGCACGAGTGGGAAATGACTACGGCTGACGGCACACCGCTCCGGCCCGTTCCTACGCCTGAAAGCAAACAGCCGTCGCTCGCATCTGTTTATGCGCTCTCCAAGTACGACCAGGAACAGATGTGTTTGATGGTCGGGAAAGCATATGGCGTCCCTACAGTAGCCTTGCGGTTCTTCAATGCATATGGGCCATATCAATCACTTTCGAACCCGTATACTGGAGTGCTTGCGATTTTCGCGTCGCGTCTAATGAATGGTAAGCGGCCGATCATTTTCGAAGATGGGCAGCAGCTTCGGGATTTCGTAAGCGTGTACGATGTCGCTCAGGCGTGCCGGTTGGCATTGGAAGTGGAGGCTGCGCGGGATTTGACGTTCAACGTCGGCAGCGGCCACTTCGTGACCGTGCGGGAAATCGCGATAAAGCTTGCTCAGGTCCTTGGGAAGAATTTGGAGCCCGAGATTACGGGCAAGTATCGGGTCGGAGACATTCGCCATTGCTTTCCGGATATCAGCCTGGGTCAACGAGTACTGGGATACAAGCCCAAAATCGCCCTCGAGGCGGGAATGCGCGACTTGGCTGAATGGTTGGAACGGCAGACAGCTCATGATCGGTTTAATGAGATGCGCGAACAACTTGCCTCGCGTGGACTGGTGATGTAGAGGCCCCAGAGTGCAAACCGAGTTCGTGTTGATTACCGGTGGGGCGGGATTCATCGGAACGAACATTGCGCGACATTATCTCCGGAATAACGACCCCGTCCACATCTTTGACAATCTGAGCAGGCCTGGCGTCGAGCGCAACGTGAGCGAATTACTGGCAGAATATCCCGGGCGCGTGCTCTTTACCCAAGGCGATACTCGAAACCGTGCGGCGGTTCTGGAAGCGGTGAGCAGCGGCGCCTCCGCAGTGTATCATCTCGCGGCACAAGTTGCGGTGACCACGAGCCTCGATGATCCTGTGAGCGATCTCGAAACGAATTTGCTCGGGACCATGAACGTGCTGGAAGCAATTCGCCGCTCCGAAATACAACCGCCACTGCTGTTCACTTCGACCAACAAAGTGTATGGACGGCTTGCCGGAGTTCCGCTTCGCGAAACCACTGATCGGTATGAGCCAGAGAATGCGCGTCTAGCGCGGTCTGGTGCAGGGGAAGACCAACCGCTCGAGTTCTTGTCTCCTTATGGGTGCTCGAAGGGAAGCGCGGATCAGTACGTCTTGGATTACGCGCATTCTTACGGAATACGCGCGACGGTGTTCCGGATGAGCTGCATTTATGGCCCGCATCAATTGGGTTCTGAAGATCAGGGCTGGGTGGCTCATTTCGTGCGACAGGCGATGAGAGGCGAGGCGATTACAATCTATGGCGATGGGAAACAGGTTCGCGATCTCCTGTTCGTGGATGATCTGGTTTGCGCCATGCGGCTGGCCCAGGAGAACATGCATCTCTCATCCGGCAAGGCATTCAATCTAGGAGGCGGGGCAGAGAACAGCACGAGCTTACTTCAACTCATTGTGCAACTGAAGAAGCTGATCGGGACTGGAATTGAGATCGAGTGGCGAGCCGAGCGGCTGGCAGATCAGCGTTGGTACGTGGCGGATACTTCGAAGATCCGCAGCGCGCTTGGCTGGAGGCCACGCGTAAGCATACGCCAGGGCTTACGAGCACTCTGCGAATGGTATTCCGAACGGCCATCGCTGATTGGGCAAGCGGCGGCACGGGTGGCGTAATGCGATACGCGCTTGTAAACCCGCGCTGGACATTTGAAGGCAGCATTTATTTCGGCTGCCGCGAGCCTCATTTACCGCTGGAATTTGGCTACTCCAAGGCCCTGCTCGAACAGGCTGGACATGAGGTCGTGTTAGTGGATGCGCAGCTCGAGGATCTGCCGGATGGAGAAATCTTTGAGCGCGTTCGGTCCTTCACGCCGGATTTCATTGTCACGACAAGTGCGCCGAGCTACTTGTTCTGGCGTTGCGCGCCCCCTGAATTGCGAGTTCCGCAGTTCGTTGCCGATTTGCTCCGGCCGATCGGCGCGAAGCTGGTGATCGTGGGCCCACACGCTTCGACGACGCCGGCCGCCACGCTAAAGAAACTCAAAGCGGATGTAGTGGTGCTTGGGGAATGCGAAGAGATTCTTCCGCTACTCGCGGATGATTGGAGCGGAGTTCCGAGCGTTGCGTTTGAACAAGACGATAGAGTCATCGTGAGAGGGCCGAATCGTGCGGCGGACATGAAGCGGCTCCCGGCATTGCACTGGCCTGGGGAGCTGGTTTCGAAACACCGCCATCACCATCATCGGTTCGAGGCCGAGCCGACGGGTCCGGGCGCCGAAGTAGAGGCGTCGCGCGGTTGCCCGTATCACTGCACATTCTGCGCAAAGGACAACTTTCGCAACAATTATCGAAAACGGCCCATTTCTGTGATTCTCGAAGAAGTGGATGGGCTACTTGCTCAGGGTGTCGAATACATCTATTTCATTGATGAGATCTTTCTGCCCGACATGCAGCTTCTGGCCGGCCTGGCGGAACGACGATTGAAGATGGGGGTTCAGACGCGCATCGATCTTTGGAATGAGAATGCGATCCGGGCGCTGGCGCGGGCGGGATGTGTTTCGATCGAAGCAGGAGTAGAAAGCATTTCGGAAGCAGGCCGAGCTTATCTCGATAAGAAATGCAAGATGAGCACGGACGAGCTTTCTAACCGGCTGATCTTCGCGAGAACGCTCGTTCCTTTTGTGCAGGCCAATCTGCTGGCCATGACCGATGACGATCCGGATGAAATTGAAAGTTGGCGCAAAGGTCTGGAATCGCATGGTGTGTGGGCAAACAAACCCGTGCCGCTGTTCCCGTATCCCGGCTCGCCTGAATATACGCGCCTGTGGGGTCCGGCAGACGATTTCGCATGGGAGCGCGCTCACGAGGCGTATTTGAAGGGGTTTGATTCATTCAGTGACATTCAGGAACAGCGACCGCAGCCTTTAGTTGAGCTTGAAGTAGCCGGTCATGGCCGCTAATTGTCACGACCAGGACAAGAGGCCATCCAAAATACTCATGACGGCCGATGCGGTAGGCGGCGTCTGGCGCTATTCCCTGGATCTTGCGGCGGGATTGGCGCACGAGAATGTACAAGTTCTCCTGGCTGTGCTTGGACCCGCTCCTTCCCCGGAACAGCGTCTTGAAGCGAGCCGGTTCCCCAATGTCACGTTGACACACTGCGACTGTGCGCTGGAGTGGATGAGTGATCCGTGGGAGGGAGTCGACAGATCAGGCGAATGGCTGCTTGACGTACAAAAGAGCTTCGAGGCGGACCTGATTCATCTGAACGGTTATTCCCATGCAAGCCTGCCGTGGAGCAAACCGGTTCTGGTAGTGGCGCATTCCTGCGTATATTCGTGGTGGCGTGCCGTTTACGAGTGTGCTCCAGGTTCTGAGTGGCTGGAATATCGGCGCAGAGTCATAGCGGGCTTGCAGGCGGCTTCGCAGATAGCAAGTCCTTCGCACACCATGGCGGATTTTCTGGTGAACGAGTACCAGATATCCAGAGCCAAGGTTCAGGTAATTCACAATTTCAGCTTTGCGGCTGATCTTCGGCCGAGAGAGAAGCACCCGTTCATTCTCGCAGCGGGCCGGCTTTGGGACCGGGCGAAGAATCTGGCGTTGCTGGATCGAATCGCGCCCGATCTGGATTGGGAAGTGCGAGTGGCCGGCAGCGCGAGCGGGCCAGAGAAATCGGTTACAGCGAAGTGCGTGCGAACCCTCGGATTATTGGAGCATGACGAGCTACTGCGTGAAATGAGCGCTGCGGGGGTCTTTGCCCATCCGGCCCTGTACGAGCCCTTCGGGCTTTCGGTATTGGAAGCGGCTCAGGCAGGATGCGCGCTGGTGCTGTCCGATATCCCGAGTTTACGGGAATTATGGGATGGCGCGGCGGTCTTCGTCAATCCACGAGACGAGCGCGCCTGGATTGCAGAATTGAACGCTCTGAGCGCTAGTCCGGAGCGGCGCGGCACGCCAGCGAAGGCGGCATCATCGCGCGCACTGCGTTACGCAGCTGAAGATTCATTACCTTCTTATCTATCGCTTTGCGGAAAGATGCTCAATCGCAAGTTGAAGGAGGCGGCGGCCTGATGAGGATCGCGCTTTTCTATCACTCGCTCGTTTCGGATTGGAATCACGGCAACGCTCATTTTCTTCGCGGGATTGCTTCGGAATTACAAGCACGCGGGCATGTGGTCAGGATCTTTGAGCCGGTTGACGGTTGGAGCCGGATGAATTTGGTTCGTGAGCACGGCCAGGAAGCCGTCGATAGGTTCCATAGGGCGTTTCCAAAGCTCCGGAGCGTTAGCTACGAAATGGTCAGCTTCGACTTCGAGCGCGCCCTGGCTGGTGTGGATCTCGCAATTGTTCACGAGTGGAATGATCCGAGAGTTGTATCAGCCATCGGTGAGCGCCGAAGAGCGAATGCAAACATTCGCGTTCTATTTCACGACACGCATCACCGCGCGCTTAGTGCCGAGCAAGAAATCGCGAGATTTGAGCTGGCGAACTACGATGGCGTGCTCGCTTATGGCGAATCTCTGAAGGAGAGATATGTAAGGAACGGGTGGGGGAAACAGGTTCACGTCTGGCATGAAGCAGCCGACACGCGAACGTTTTATCCCAGGGAGAGTGAAGGCAAAGTGGGCGATGTGGTCTGGATCGGAAACTGGGGAGATGAGGAGCGCACCGAAGAGTTGCGTGAGTTCTTTGTCCGTCCGGTGAAGGAAACATCAATCCGGGCTCGGGTTCATGGGGTTCGCTATCCGAAAGAAGCTGTCCGGGAATTGGCCGATGCCGGGATCGCATATGGCGGCTGGCTGCCCAATTTTGAAGTCCCCTCCGCCTTTGCCCGGTTCAAGGCCACAGTTCACGTGCCCAGACGTCCGTACATACAGGAACTGTCAGGCATTCCGACCATTCGACCTTTCGAGGCTCTAGCTTGTGGCATTCCGCTGGTTTCCGCACCGTGGCGTGATACGGAAGGACTGTTTCGAGTGGATCGTGACTTCTTGATGGCGAGAGATGGCCATGAAATGCGCGGTTGCCTGCAAGCAGTGCTGCAGGATCGGAGTCTCGCGAATGAGCTGGCAAGAAGTGGGCTGGAGACGATTACTACACGGCACACTTGTGCGCATCGCGCAGATGAACTTTTTAGAATTTACGATCGAATAAAGCCAGCTTCAATGGACCAGAGCGCAGAACTCGCTATGAGGGTCCGGCAATGAGGATTGCGTTCTGGGGCTCCAGCCTGGTTTCGGCGTATTGGAACGGAGCGGCCACTTACTACCGGGGAGTACTGCGCGCGCTCGCTCACATCGGCAATCAAATTACATTTCTTGAACCCGACGCTTACGATCGGCAGAAGCATCGAGATATTCCGGATCCGGAGTGGGCCCGTATTGTGGTTTATAACCCCGAGGATCAGGTTGAAGTAAATCGATATCTAAATAGTTCTGCGCAGTACGAGGTTGTTGTCAAGGCGAGCGGAGTGGGAGTGCTGGACGAATTTCTAGAAGCCAGGATCTCAATGCTTGCGCCCGATGTATGTAAGGTGTTTTGGGACGTGGACGCACCGGCGACTCTCGACCGGCTGGGGTTCAATAGCGATGACCCGTTTCATAAGGCGCTTCGCCGCTACGATCTCGTATTGACGTATGGGGGAGGAAATCGCGTCACGGAGGGCTATCGGCAGCTTGGAGCGCGGGAATGCTTCGCCATCTATAACGCATTCGACCCCGATGTGCATTTCCCCTCCCCGGCGGACCCACGGTTTGAATGCGATCTTTCGTTTCTCGGCAATAGATTGCCCGATCGTGAGGGCCGCGTAGACGAGTTCTTCCTGAGAGCGGCTGCGATGGCGCCCGAGCAGAAATTTCTCCTTGGAGGCAGCGGTTGGGCAGACAAGCAGGTGCCCCCAAACGTAAGATACATCGGCCACGTCTATACAGGGGATCACAACGCGTTCAATTGCTCCGCAAGAGCGGTACTGAACGTCAGCCGCGAAAGCATGGCGCGGTACGGATTTTCTCCCGCGACACGCGTGTTCGAAGCCGCTGGAGCAGGTGCTTGCCTGATCACGGACTTGTGGGAGGGGATCGATTCATTTCTTCAGCCTGGAACGGAAACTCTAGTTGCCGGCGACGGCGCGGAAGTGTCGGAGATTGTTCGCGGGTTGAATCCGGAACGAGCCGCAAGTATCGGAGAAGCAGCCAGGAAGCGCGTTCTTGCCGATCACACATATAATCAGCGAGGCGCTTTGGTCAATGAAATTCTGAGCGATGTAACAGCTTCGATCCGGTCAGAACAAGTGGAGATACAAGCCTGATGCATGTCTCCCGCAACTACGTTTTTCTGGGCCTGTCGATTACTTCTTCTTGGGGGAACGGCCATGCCACAACTTATCGGGGCTTAGTGAAGGAACTTGCCAAGCGCGGACACAAGATTACGTTTCTCGAGCGCGACGTGCCTTGGTATGCGGCCCACCGCGAGTTTTCCAAGTTGCCGTATTGCGACATTAATCTCTATTCGAGTCTCGATGAGTTGAAGGAGCGCTTCACGGGAGCAGTACGAAGAGCGGACGCAGCCGTGGTCGGATCGTATGTACCGGAGGGCATCGCGGTGGGCCGTTGGGTTCTTTCAACAGCTAAAGGCATACCCGCTTTCTACGACATCGATACGCCCGTCACTCTGTCTGCAATCAGGGAAGGCAATTGCGAATATCTTTCGCGTGATCTGATCCGAAAGTACAAGTTATATTTTTCATTTACCGGCGGCCCCACGCTGGAACTAATTGAACATAAATTCGGCTCCCCTTCCGCCCGGGCTTTATACTGCTCTGTCGACCCCGCACTTTACTTCCCTGACAAAACGAGAAAACGTTGGGATCTAGGCTACTTGGGGACGTATGCCGCGGACCGGCAGCCTAGCCTCGACCGGCTTCTAGTGCAGGTCGCCGGCAGAAATCCAGAACGTCGGTTCATAGTCGCAGGGCCGCAATACCCGAAAGAGTTGAACTGGCCACCGAACATAGAGCGCATCGAGCACCTTCCGGCCAGCCATCATCGAGAGTTCTACAATTCACAACGATTAACCCTGAACGTAACGCGGCGAGACATGATTCGGGCCGGCTATTCTCCCAGTGTTCGGTTGTTTGAAGCGGCCGCTTGTGGAACCGCGATCCTTACGGATGAATGGCCGGGGCTTCGGACGTTTTTTCGACTGGGATCAGAAATACTGCCAGTCCGCAGCACCGAAGACGTCACGTCTCACATTCAGATGGCGGCCGATCAGCGGCTCGAAATGGCCGAAAAGGCACGACGGCGCACTCTGCGGTTCCATACCGCGGCGGTTCGCGCGGAAGAGTTTGAACGCTATGTTGATGCATCCTTGCATCAGTTCGGCTGCTCAAAAAAGCGGAGCAGTGTAGTGGTCGAAAGATCCCCCTCGGCTGCGCTGATCTGAAGGATACATATATGTCTAGTAATACGGTGTGGCAGCTTGCAGGCGCCGTGTGTATGGTCGCCTCGTGTCTCCCCGCCTTCGCCCGCCAAGCGGCAGATTCGAATTCAGGGACACCCACGAGCATTGTCGTTACGGTGGAGCCGAAGCGCGGAAAAGAAGTGCCAGCTCTGGAATCTCAGGATGTCGTGGTGAAGGAGGGCAATGAGAAGCGGCCTGTGACAGGCTTAGCTCCACTGCATGGCCCGATCGAGCTGGCAATTCTGATTGACGATTCCGCACGCAGCAGTTTCGATACTGAGATAGGAACATTGAAGCAGTTCATTACTTCATTGCCATCCGATTTCCGCGTGGCGGTTGGTTATATGCGAAACGGCTACACGCAATTCACGCAGAATTTCACCGCGGATCACGCCGCCGCTGCCAACGCGATCCGCGTTCCGGCTGGGCCAGGAGGAGCCGACGTAGATCCGTACGGGTCTTTAGCCGATGCGATCAAGAAGTGGCCCCAAAGCGATGCGGAACGTAAGCAGGTCATTATGATCAGCAGCGGCATCGAAGGCCTCGGCGGCGGCTACTATCCAGATAATCCGTATCTGACGAGCGGCATTGAAGCAGCGGTAAAGGCGAAAGTAGTCGTTTACACGATTTACAGTCCAAGCGTCGGACACATGGGACATACTTTGTGGCGAACCACCTGGGGACAGAATTTCCTGTCTCAACTGTCTGATGAGACTGGCGGAGAATCCTACATGGTCGGCTTCGGACCACCGGTGAGTTTTCAGCCATTCCTCGACGAGATTCGAAAGCGCCAGGAACGCCAGTACCAACTGACTTTCATTGCTCGTGCCGAGAACAAATCCGGGATGCAACCGATTCGAGTCAGCGTGCCCGAAAAGGATGCCAGCATCGCGGCTCCGAATATGGTGTTCGTCAAAGCGAGTATGTAAGCGCGCTCGCTGGTGGACTCTCACCCGGTTGATTCCCAGGTTGCGAAAAGGCCGCGTTCCCTCTCAAACGCATGAGGAGAGGAGGACTGAGAATGCCTGCGCAGACACGAGAAGACGAAACTAAGCTTCAAGATCCTAAGAAACAAGGCCCCAAGCCGTCTTTTGAAGAGCCGAAGCAAGCACCGCCCGGGCAGTCGAGCGAAATGCGCAACGAGCCGGATCACGGTGAGGAGTCCTATCGGGGCTTTGGCCGGCTCCAAAACAGAAAGGCTTTGATCACCGGATCGGATAGTGGTATTGGCCGAGCAGTTGCTTTGGCGTATGCGCGCGAGGGTGCAGACGTCTTGATCTCGTATTTGAATGAGGAAGAGGACGCGAAGGAGACTGCACGGCTTGTTCGCGATGCCGGACGAAAGGCCATCAGCGTTCCCGGAGACATCGGCAACCGCAATCATTGCGATCAGCTCGTGAAGAGAGCGCTGGACGAGTTTGGGGGCGTGGACATTCTGGTCAACAATGCAGCGTTTCAGATGACGCACGAATCCATTGAAGAATTTACGGACGAAGAGTGGGACCACACCTTCAAAACGAATATCTATGCAATGTTTTACCTGAGCCGCGCTGCATTGCCGCATATGAAAGAAGGCAGCGCTATCATCAACACTGCCTCCGTCCAGGCGTATCAGCCAAGTCCTACTCTACTCGCTTACTCGACCACCAAGGGTGCGATTATTACATTCACAAAATCGCTCTCGCAATTCGGAATTAAGCAAGGAGTTCGCGTTAACGCTGTGGCTCCCGGACCGGTATGGACGCCGCTAATTCCCTCGACCATGCCTGAGAAGAAAGTCAAGGAGTTTGGCAAGCAGTCACAGATGGAGCGCCCGGCTCAGCCTGCTGACCTTGCTCCGATCTACGTATTCCTTGCGTCGAACGAGTCGCGCTATGTCACGGGAGCGGTCTTTGATCTAACAGGCGGCGAGATGCTGCCGTAAGACATCAGAGAGCGGGCGCCAGTTCAGGTAGTACTGGCAGTACGGCTGATCGGCTTGTCGAAAGTAGCGTAGTCCGCGCGCTCTTCGCCTGCCGAAGAAATCTCTTCGGCACCCGTCTCGCGAAAAATCTGTTTGGCCTTGGTAACCCAATCGGTGTTGTCGCAGTGAACTGAAGTCAGAATGCCGCCTTCCTTGATGCGACCTTCATATCGCTTGGCCTCGTACTCGGGTATGCCCATTCCGACCAGTGCGCCGATGATACCGCCGACCACGCCTCCGCTTCCGACTCCCGTCAGAGCCGCAATGATAGGACCCGCGGCGATCAGCGGCCCGACACCAGGAATGGCCAAAGCTCCAATACCGATCAGAGCGCCGATCGTTCCGCCTATTATGCCTCCCGCGACTACACCGGTCGTCGCTCCTTCGGGCGCTTTGGTGTGCTTCTCGTGCGCGAAATCCTTCGTCCCGACATTGTCCTGCAGGAGAACGGAGATGTCTTCGTTACGGAAACCACCGGCCAGAAGGCGGTCAACCCCATTCTCTGCCATCTCGCGGCTAGCATAGATGCCGAATACCGCTGTGTTTTTTCCAGCCATAAACATCCTCCTGGCCAAAGTTCTTCCCTAATGAGACTACGATTAGCCGCTGGCGTTTCTCTAAAAACGTGTGGCAACAACCCGTGAACTCTTCACGATAAGTCCTCCTGTGTTTTCTGTTTCTTGCTGCGGTATGTTTGAACCACTGGGCGAAAAAAATGAGCTTTAAGCCCGTGTCGCAGCATACGGCTCGAAAGCTGGCCCACAGAAATAAACACTCGAAATGAAGAGAGTTATCAAAGGCCTGACTTGTGTTCTGACATTGGCACTGTCCATTCCTGGACAGGACATGAACGTGTTGAAGACGCTGAAATGGCGTCTGATCGGCCCGTTTCGCGGGGGGCGCGTTGCTATTGTCACGGGAGTCGATTCCGAACCAGATGTCTACTACTTCGGCGGCGTCGGGGGCGGTGTGTGGAAGACGACGAACGGTGGCATGAGTTGGGCTCCCGTTTCCAACGGTCAGCCCTTCGGCACCTCTTCGATCGGCGCGGTTGCGGTCTCTGAGTCGGATCCGAACGTGGTCTACGCAGGAACGGGCGAATATGACATCCGTGGCAACGTTTCGTGTGGGGACGGCATTTACAAGTCGATAGATGGCGGGAGGACGTGGAAGCGTGTCGGTCTCGAGAACACAAGGCAGATCGGGCGCATACGCATCCATCCGAGGGACCCGAACATTGTGTACGTTGCCGCGCTGGGCCACGTGTGGGGTTCAAACGAGGATCGGGGCATTTATCGGACGCGAGATGGGGGCAAGACCTGGCAAAAGGTTTTTTCGCGCGGACCGAAAGCGGGCGCAATCGATCTTACTTTCGATCCCACGAATGCGAATGTTTTATATGCAGGGTTCTGGGAAGTCTATCGGACGCCTTGGGACCTGGAAAGCGGCGGACCAGGTAGCGGGTTAATCAAATCGACCGATGCTGGCGACACGTGGACGGATTTGACGCGAAATCCAGGCATGCCGAAGGGCGTCATCGGCAATGTCGGGGTGACGGTTTCTCCTGCAAATCCGGACCGCGTCTACGCTCTGATTGAAGCGGAAGATGGCGGCGTATATCGATCCGATGATGCGGGAAAAACCTGGACGAAGGTCAACGACGAGCGCAAGCTGCGCCAGCGTGCTTGGTATTACAACCGCATCTTCGCCGATCCGAAAGATCCGAACAAAGTTTACGCCACGAACGTGGGCTTCTTTCGTTCGGACGATGGCGGAAAAACCTGGAACAGCATTCATACGCCTCACGGTGACAACCACGACCTGTGGATCTCTTCGACCAACCCGCAGCGCATGATCGAAGGTAATGATGGCGGGGCGACGGTATCGACCGACGGCGGAAAGAACTGGACTAGCCTGGACAACCAACCAACCGCGCAGTTCTACCGTGTTGCGCTTGATAACGATTTCCCATACCACGCCTACGGCGCGCAGCAGGACAATACAACGGTAGAAATCGCGACCCGCAGTGATTCAACCGGGATCACCGATCGGGATTGGTTTGACGTAGGCGGTGGTGAGAGCGGCTGGATTGCGCCGTGGCCCAGGGATACAAACATTGTGTTCGCCGGATCGTATGACGGGCTGATCACTCGGTACGACCATCGGAACTGGCAGCTCAGAAATGTGACGATTTGGCCGGATAACGAGATGGGCTGGGCGCCCGACAAACTCAAATACCGGTTTCAATGGAATTTTCCCCTTCTGTTTTCTCCGAACGACCCGGATTTACTTTACGCGGGCGGAAATGTTCTGTTTTCCTCTAGTGATCAGGGCCAAACCTGGGAACCGATCAGTCCCGATCTAACTCGCAACGACAAATCGAAACAGATCTCATCTGGCGGTCCGATTACGAAAGACAACACGAGTATCGAATACTACGGCACGATCTTTACGGTTGCCGAATCGCCGCTGAAGAAAGGTCTTCTTTGGGTTGGCTCCGATGATGGTTTGGTTCATCTGTCCCAAGATGGAGGCGGTCACTGGGATAACGTAACGCCGAAGAATATGCCGCAGTGGATTCAGATCAATTCCATTGAGGCATCTCCGTTCGAGCCTGGTACCGCTTATTTCGCTGCAACCATGTATAAGTTTGACGACAATCGTCCCTTCTTATACAAGACCACGGATTACGGGAAGACTTGGCAGCGGATCACTGATGGATTGCCGGAGAATTCATTTACCCGGGTGATTCGGGAAGATCCCAACAGAAGGAATCTGTTGTACGCGGGAACGGAAACGGGCATTTGGGTCTCGTTTGATGGGGGAGCGAAGTGGCAGTCGTTGCAATTGAACCTCCCCGTAACACCGATTACCGACTTGGCGGTTCAGAAGAGGGAACACGAACTGGTGGCAGCCACGCAAGGTAGGTCGTTCTGGATTCTGGATGATATAAATGTGCTCGCGCAGCTCACAGCCGGAATTGGGGACGAGCCGATGCACCTTTTCGAGCCAAAACATGGGTATCGAGGCGCATTCGGCCGCGGCCCTATACCTGGCCTCGGCGGGCCAGCAACGGAAGGTACCAATCCGCCGAATGGAGTTGTCGTGTATTACTGGCTGAAGGATAAGCCGGAAGGCGAGGTCACGCTCGAATTTCTCGATTCGAACGGAAAGCTTGTGAGGAAATTCTCCAGCAAGGCTGAGAAGAAGCCAGTGGCTGCGAGTGAGCCTTCCGCGGAGGAATCGGAAGACGTAAACCCGCGCCGGGGCCGAGGCCCGGAACTTGCCCCTGCGAATCAGGGATTAAATCGATTCGAATGGGATTTGCGATATCCCGACGCGACGACTTTTCCTGGAATCATTCTGTGGGCCGGCGGTGTGCGGGGCCCGCTCGTCACGCCGGGAACATACGAAGTTCGTTTGCTAGTGACCGGGAAGTCACTGTCCCAGAAATTCGAGATCCGCAAAGATCCGCGATTACAAACGACGCCCGAGCAATTCGCGGCGCAGCTTGAACTCGAGCTGCAGGTTAGGGATAAACTCAGCCAGGCGAATCAGGGCGTAATCGATATTCGTGCTGTGCGGAAGCAGATCGATGAGCTCACAGATCGGTTGAAAGCTAGCGGAGACAGCGAGAAGGTGAAATCGGTGATGGAGCGGGCCAACGCCTTGTCGGACGAGCTGCGCACGATTGAAGAAGCACTGTATCAGACGAAAAACCGCGCCAGTGAAGATCCCCTCAATTTTCCAGTACGGCTGAATAACAAATTGGCGGCACTCCTGGCCGACATCGCCGCATCCGATACGCAGCCGACGGCCGCCCAGCAAGAAGTCTATGAGGAGTTGGCCACAACTGTAAACGCCGAAACTACGAAACTCAAGCAGGCCATGAATACGGGAGTACCTGCCCTGAACAAGGTGATTCGAGACCAAGAGATTCCTGCTATTGCGGTGAAAGCATCGGGAAGCCAGTGAGATAGGAATGGGCCGTTGATGACCCGCGTGAGGGTGGATAAGTGGCTCTGGGCAGCGCGGTTCTTTAAAACACGCTCGCTCGCGTCACGAGCCTGTGATCTCGGCAGGATCGAGTGCAACGGGCAGCAAGTGAAGGCATCGCGCGAAATTCACGCCGGCGATCTGTTGCAGGTGAAGAACGAGGCCGGCGATTTCCAGGTGGAAGTGCTGGGTTTGAGTGACGTGCGCGGTCCGGCTGCAATTGCTCAGACGCTTTATCGTGAAACCGAGGCAAGCAAGCAATTACGGCTCAAATTGGCGGAAGAACGTAAGGCTATGCCGCATTTCGAGGCGTGGGGTGAAGGCAAACCATCGAAACGTGATCGACGTAAATTAGATCGGCTCCGGGGTAGAGTGTGATTTCAAAGCACGCAATCTAATTCGACGGCAGGCGCACAATCGTCATCCAGAAATCTTCGTTCGGTAGCTGTGTACAGCGATCTCGCTCACGTGCCTAAAAGATACGAGAGTGGACAGCTCATCGCGGTGACCTCGATGTGACGATATCATTGCGCTAGCGATGAGGGCCTTTACTGTGCCGTTGCGCGGAATGCTCGCGATGCTCACCTGCGTCGCGGCCTGCGCGAGTTGTTCAGAAGCTGGAGCGTCGGTGCAGCTTTATAAATCCGATCCAGACTTCATCTGGAATCGCGTGCATCGAATACTGCATGCTCGCGTTTCGCAGGCCGGGGAAGAGTATGGTTCGGATAATCTGGATCCCCCGCTCTGGCCGGAGACCCGGTATCTCCTTACTGGGGAGTCACATCGCCAAGCCCTCATGGTTCTTGATGAATTTCTTGCGCTACACTCCGAGCGGATGATCACGGACCCGTTGCAACGCGCCATTTTCCAGCATGATTTGTGGTCCGTATTCGATTGGTCTGACGGGCCAACGCTACAGAACGGAACGCCGGCGGAACGCCTGGCTCTCCAATCTCGCCTCGCTCGGATAATTCAACGAGTGGCTCTGAGTAGGGTGGAAATCGAGAAGCTGCCAGATAACCTCCAGGCCGCAGCGCAAGCGAGCTCGGATGACTTGCGTGAGCTGCCAACTGATATTTTCAGGCTGCACGGGCCCTGGGTGTGCGTATTTCCCGGCGGGGGAGCTGGACAAGCGCCCGTTCATAGAGGATTCAACAGGGAATCTTCTTTTCTTGTCTTTTTCAGTCTTCCAGGGGGACAAGAGCAGACGCGCGCTTACCTCAAGCGTTTAGATGAAAGTCGCCAACCCTGGATACTGACACGATACCACCCGCAAGATCCGCAATTTATCTTGAAAAATCCATCCTTGCCCCAATTCCCGCCGGGAACGCGAGTCGCGCTTTTACGGCAGATGTTATTGGTCGACATCAGCGGTGAAGTTGTTCCAACTCATTTGACAGAGTCAATACAGATGCGAGCTTATAAGACAGTCCCAGCAGATTCGTCAGCCGTGGGCCAGCAAGAGGACTTAGAGTTTAGGCTAAGTCGCACTTTGCTGTTTGCAGGAAGAGCCGGGGGGTTACGGCGAATTAAAGCAGATGATACTGAATTCCCCGTTTTCATGACGCAAGGTGACGATCCTTTCGAAGGCTCAGAAAGCCCGCCTGCGCTGCCGATTATCAAACGTTGTGGGGCTTGCCACGAAGGGAACGGTATTTACACAGTCCGTTCTTACGCGAACGAATTAGCCCCTCGAAGTGGGCCCGCTGAATTGCCTGGGCTTTTTGAAGGAACGCCTGCAGAACTGATTCAGGGTGCGTCGAAGCCGACAGAGCGCAACGGCATGACCTGGGCTTACTGCAGGGCCTTTGGCAGCGATAGAAAACGATGTGTCTTACGAGGGGATTGCCTGCTGGCTCGCGAGCAATCGCCCGTCCTGAAACATGTTGGGCCGAGAAGTGCGCAATCTAATTCGACGGCAGGCGCACAATCGTCATCCAGAAATCTTCTATCGACCTGATTTTTTTAAAAAATCATCCATCTGAATCGGCTTGGTGAGATAGCAGTTTGCGTGCAATCTATAGGCCCGTGCAACATCCTGGTCGGATTCTGAGGTGCTCAGCACGATCACCGGAATGTGGCGTAACTCCGGATCATTTTTGACTTCGGCAAGCAACTCACGGCCGTCTTTTCTGGGTAGATTCAAGTCAAGCAAGACCAAGTCTGGATGAGGAGCATCGGTGTACTTACCAGCCTGGCGAAGAAATTGGAGCGCTTCTTCCCCGTCCCCGACGACAGACAAACGATGCGGAAGAAGACATTCATCGAACGCTTCCTGTGTCAGCATTACGTCGCCTGGATTATCTTCAACGAGAAGAATCTCAAATGCGTGGCCAGGTCGCACAATTCTCATGCCGCCGGCTCTCGCACCCCTTGTAACTCGCTCCTGCCCCGCTGTCGTCCTCCGTCCTGAGATAGCTTTGTAAACGGAAGAGTGAAGAAGAAGGTTGAACCAACTCCGGGTTCCGATTCAGCCCACATACGGCCGCCGTGTTGCTCGATAATACGCCTGCATATTGCCAGACCGATTCCATTACCAGCATACTTCGCGCTGCCATTAAGCCTTTGGAAGATCTGGAAAATGCGATCGCAATACTTAGGATCGAATCCGATGCCATTGTCCGATCCTGCAAACACCCATTCGGATGGGCGCTCGAGTGCTGTTATCCGGATCTCCGGCTGAGTGCCGTCTTTCGCGAACTTGATGCCGTTTCCGATCAAGTTTTGAAGTGCCTGAAGCAGCTTTGTTTCGTCTGCTTCCGCGACCGGAGGGGTGCCGTGGACTACGTTCGCCGAACTGTCGCGGATGGCCACTTGGAGATCGGTCAAGACCTTGCGCACCAGTTCTTCGGATGAAACGGACTCCTTGTTTAATTGGTGGGTTCCGGCGCGAGAGTAATCGAGCAGATCCCGAATCAACGTTTGCATCCTGTTGGCCCCGTCCACGGCAAAAGCGATGTGCTTATCCGCAGTTTCGTCGAGTTTGCCTTGGTAGCGCCGTGCGAGCAGCCCTACATAGCTCCCCACCATCCGGAGCGGCTCCTGCAGATCGTGGCTGGCGATATAGGCAAACTGAGCCAGATCGGCATTTGAGCGCTGGAGCTCCGCGCTGCGATCTTCCAGTTCTTTCGTTCTAGCTTCCAGCTCGAGCGTGCGCTCCTGAACGCGCGTCTCCAAACTCTCGTTGAGAGTTCTAATTTCGTTTTCAATTTTGGTCTCTCTCCTGGACGTATTCGTTGTTAAAGCGAAATGAGAGAAACAGCAGAATAAAGCCGAGCACGACGCCCGAAGCAAGGACAAGATTCAGCCGTCGCTGGCTCCTTCTTTGACCATCAAGTCTGTGCGCGAAGGCAGCGGTTTGCTCCTCTTTCAAACGCGCAATGATCGATCGGATTTCCGACATGAGCACCTGGCCGCGGTTGGTCTCCACTTCGGCAAGAGCTGCCGCGAGGGCGTTATTCTGCCGTAGCTGAACGGTCAGACGCAATTCGTCCATCTTCGCCGTAATCGCCTTCTGCAGGTTCGTAATTTCAGATGCAGGGACGCCGTTCCGTTGCGCTTCCACCTGGATATTGCGAGCTGCGGTCTCGATTCGAGTTTCAGCCCGAAGAAACGGTGTTAGATAGTCCTGCCGTCCGGTTAAGAGGTAGCCGCGCTGACCTGTCTCGGCGTCGTGTACGGTTGAAAGGGTTGCCGCGACACTCGAGACGTGGGTTGAGCTAATCCGGTAAGCGACGACGGCGAGTATGAGAGGAAGCAACGCGAGCAGGAACAGAAAGGGCTGGCTTTTACGCAGTACTCCAGTTCCATACATTTCGTCTTCTTTAGCCTGCCACGGTCGGCAAGCCAGCACCAGACCAGGCGTCGAATCCGCCAATTACGTTCCGAAGGTCGCTGAGACCTGCGGCTTCCAACAGGCTACAGGCGATGGTGCTGCGATAACCGCTCTTACAATAGACAGCCAAGGGCCTGCCGCGGGGTACGCTCTCCACTTCAGAAGACAGACGGTCGAGTGGCGAGTGGATCGCGCCGGGAAGATGTCCCGTCTCCCACTCAGCAGGACGGCGGACATCCAAAATGGACATGAGCGCCCCATTATGAAGTTCGCGGTCGAGATCGTGAACGGAAATCCAATGCGTCATCTGAATCGGCAGTGCCGACCCAACCCAGCCGGAAATACCTCCTTCCACATATCCCGCGACGTGCTCGATACCCACTCGCGCTAAGCGCTGCCGAGCCTCGGAAACAGCGGCCTGCTCATCGACCACTAACACAATATTCCGGTCAAGGCCCAAAACAGATGCAGCCCAAGCTGCAAATTGACCGCTCAATCCGACGTTGATGGATCCGGGTATGTGCCCGGCACAGAAATCGGCGGCTGGGCGAGTATCGAGAATCGCCGCGCCGGATTGCTGCAATTGCAAAGCTTCCGTTGGACTCAAGGAGCGGACCGGTGGCAGCTCGGCGAGAGTGGACGCGCCGTGCCGATTCAGGTCCACATCACGGTGGAAATACTCTGGTCTCGGCGGCAGTTCATCGGTCATGATATGCACGAATTGGTCGCGGCTCATCGGTTGAAGCGCGTAATTGAACTGTCTTTCATGGCCGATTGTAGAGCTACGATCCGCGCTGATGTTCCGACCGCACATCGAGCCGGCCCCATGTGCGGGATAGACGAGCACATCGTCCGGCAAGGTCAGGAGTTTCTCCCGTAGGCTGTCGTAGAGCAAACCCGCAAGCTCCTGCGGAGTACGTTCGTCCGAGAGATCGGGACGGCCCACGTCGCCGATGAAAAGGGTGTCCCCGGTCAGCACCGCCCAAGGCTCGTGACGCCGCTCCAAATCCGTGATTAAGACGCACATGCTCTCAAGCGTATGGCCCGGGGTGTGGAGAAACCGCAACCGGCACTGCCCAAAAACAATCTCATCTCCCTCCGCCGCTGCGACGTGCGGAAAGCTAGCTCCTGAACCTTTGCCAATGTAGATTCGAGCACCCGTGCGTTCCGCCAGTTCACGATGACCGGAAACGAAATCCGCGTGCAGGTGAGTCTCGATGACGTACTGAATTTTCAAGTTTCGATCTCGAGCGGCTTCCAGATAAATGTCCACATCCCGCTGCGGATCGACGATGGCTGCCGTTCCTTCCGACCCGATCAGGTACGATGCTTGCGCCAGGCAGCCTAGGTAAAACTGCTCGAAGATCACTGTGGGTAACGCCAGCTCCTTTGTTCATACGTTACCGCTATCAATTAGGGCGAGTACACAATAAGAACAGAATGAGCGGATTAACAAGAAGAGAGTCGGACAGCATGGGAACCATTCAGGTTCCCGCGGATCGGTATTGGGGAGCGCAAACCCAGCGCTCTTTGGTTCACTTTGACATCGGAGAGGACCGAATGCCTCCAGAGCTTATCCGTGCGTTCGGGATTCTGAAGAAAGCCGCCGCTCTAGTAAATCATGACCTTGGCAAGCTTGATGCGGAAAAGACCAAGCTGATCGTTCAGGCCGCGGACGACGTAATTTCGGGAAAATTGAACGACGAATTTCCACTGCGGATTTGGCAAACCGGCAGCGGGACGCAGACCAATATGAACGCCAACGAAGTGATCTCAAACCGAGCAATCGAACTGGCGGGAGGCCAACTCGGCTCGAAGAAGCCGATCCATCCGAACGATCACGTCAACATGTCGCAGTCCTCGAACGACACGTTCCCAGCTGCGATGCACATCGCCGCATGCGAGCAGCTTG
>JAFATG010000184.1 GCA_019244055.1 Acidobacteriaceae bacterium
CCCTACGCATGCTGGATTTGCAGTCCGCCGCAGATAGCCACGCAGGGTTGACGGACGCGAACGGCCCGGCATCATTCTGGTATTCGCGCCACTGGACCGGATGGTCCGCACCTCGCTTCGCATCGAAGCCATGGAGGTGCCGCCGCAAGATTTGGTTACGCGCGACAACGTGACGGTGAAAGTGAACGCGGTCATCTACTTTCGAGTGGTCGATCCAATCAAGGCGGTAATTGAAGTATCGAATTATCTGTTTGCGACGAGCCAGCTTGCGCAGACTACCCTGCGCAGCATCCTCGGAGAAGTGGAACTCGATGAGCTGCTAAGCCAGCGGGAGAAAATCAATCTTCGATTACAAGCGGTTCTTGACGAACATACTGGTCCGTGGGGCGTAAAGGTCAGCATGGTGGAGGGTCAAGCAGGTGGACTTGCCCGATCAGATGATTCGCGCGATCGCGCGCCAAGCGGAGGCCGAGCGGGAACGCCGCGCGAAAGTCATTCACGCCGAGGGCGAATACATGGCCGCCGAAAAACTGAGCATGGCGGCAGAGCAGATTCAAAAGCAGCCGCTCGCGATTCAACTGCGATACTTGCAGACTCTGGTCGAGATCGGAACAGAGAAGAACACGACGGTCGTGTTCCCGGTACCGGTGGACATGCTCACGGGCTTGACCAGGGTGATCGAGAATCTGGCAATGCGAGACGGGAAGGGACCGGGGTAGCCAGGCATTTCAACAAGCGCTTCCGAGCACAACAGGCTGATTCATGTTTCTTCGGATGGTTGGTAGCGGAGCGCGGCCGGTTTGAACTTGAGGATGGCTCGTAACCCGGAGTCAGAAGCATTTTCCTCCATTCCTAACCGTTGGCGAATACCCATGATTTATAAGGATCGACTGAGTTCTGTCCGGACAGCCAACCCTTTGGACGAAATTACAGCATATTGATTCCGGGCGATATTATTGTGAGACAACACCTCGGGGATGGTATGGATCCCGGCCGTCGGCTGCCAATCGAGAACCCGTCTCACTCAACATTGGAGTGCAAGCCTTCAGACCGCGACAAGTTCCCGGCGAGTGCGTCTGAAGGTGAGACAGGACTGCGCAACGAGCTACAAGCTTCGCTTCCCGACACACGGCGGGCTCCGACATTTCTGGACAAACCTACAGTACCAGCGCCATCGAACGTGCCGGTCGAAAACCACGAACGCCATGCAAGGCTCGAACCAGACTGGCGAGCGGCGCACTCGCGGCCGCCGTGGTGGATGTTTTTCATCCTTGGCCCCTTCCTTGCTCACGCGGTATTCATCACAGCTTTCGCCGTTTTCGGACCGGAGCCAATGGGCGTCGACGTGAAGGCAACAGAAGGCCAGCCGGTCGTCAGCAGGGTTGTTCGCGCTTCGCCGGGCGAGCGGGCGGGAATTGAGCGGGGCGACGTTCTTGTTCGAGCGAACGAACGACCGATTCCGGGCGGCTACTATTGGTACTGGTTTCTCGGAAAGGTCGAGGTTGGGCAGCCGATTGTAGTCGAAACTGATCGGCGAGCACAGCGTGTGCGTACTGTTCTGGTGTTGAAGCCACGCCCCACTCGGTACTGGTCCAGTGCTCAGGGGGTCGTCATCACGCTGGAGCTTTGTGGCCAATTTCTTGCGCTTGCAGTTGCCTGCTTCCTGGCATTTCTGGGTAGACAACTGCTTGCCTGCTTAGGCGCTTTATTTTTGGCCGTCTACTCGATGTACGTGTTCATGCCACTCGACGGATTTGCTTCGATGTGGCGGCAATGGCCCGTTTGGTATCAGGGGTTGCTCTGGATCTGCTATGTCGTCGCCAGCCTCGGGTTTGCGATTTGGTTCACCTTTTTTGCCTTATTCCCTCGGCCTTCTTTCCAAAGCAGGTGGATTTGGGTGCTTGTTTGGACGCCGATGCTCGTGGCCTCGCTACTGTTCAACTACCAGACGTGGCATTTCATCTATAGCCCGGAAAATATGGTTCCGTCGAAATGGATGAGCTTCCTAGCGGCAGCCTGCTGGATCGGTTATCTCCCGAGTTCGTTTGTAATGCTTGCCATAAAATACCGACGGCTGGAAGGTGAAACGGAGAAACGGCGCATACGGCTGGTTGTGGTCTCGCTCGCTTTCGTGATCGCGCTAGGTGGCGTTGTGCTCGTCTATAGCCAGCCTGATTATTCGCAGAGCCCCGGAGCCGCGCTGTTTTCGTCTCTCCCGATACTTACGTTAGCGGTGCTCGCTGGCGTGGCGTTTCCACTCTGTTTCGCGTACGCGATTTTGCGGCACCGGCTTTTCGATATTCGCGTCATCATTCGCCAAGGAATCAGATATGCTGCGGCCAAGCAGTTGCTCCTGCTGGCGGCTCCAGCAATTGTCGCCGTGTTCTTTGCTGACCTTTATGCTCACAAGGAGCAGCGCGTAGATACTATCGTGCAGGATCGCGGCTGGATTTACCTGACCCTCGCAGGTTTAGCCGCTCTGGCACACATCCGTAGACAGCACTGGCTGCAGTCATTAGATCGACATTTCTTTCGAGAACAATACAACGCGCAGGAAATAGTTCAGGCAACACTCGAACAGGTTAGGGCCGCCGGAAGCCTCGCCGAGGTTGCGCCGACCGTCGTGAAACAAATCGGTGCGGCGATGCACCCGACATATTGCGCGGTCCTCGAGTATCATTCCCGGAACAGAGGTTATGAGCTCGTGGATATTTATCCGGAGGGAATGTCTCCTCCGGCACTTAGTACAGCCAGCAGGGCTGTTCAAGTGGCGAAAGCGGTTGCTAAACCGGTTCAACTGGCATCCGAGGGCAGTTGGCTGGCCCGGCAACTCCCGTCGAGCGAGGCTCAATCTCTCGAGGATGCCGGCGTCGACCTTATCGCGCCCGTGAAGGGCCGCGGGAGCGATGCGCTGATCGTAATGGGCCGGAAGCGATCGGAGGAGCCTTACACGTCAGAGGATATACGCCTTCTTGAAAATGTGTCAATCGGTCTGGCCCTGCTGCCATCGCGACGTTTCCCCGAGACACGATTCAGACTCGAATCACAGATCGGACACGGGGGTATGGGAGTAGTCTATGAGGCCGTAGATTTGCAGCTTGAACGAAAAGTCGCAATGAAGCTGATCTCAGAGAACTTGGTTGCCGATCCGGCAGCACTCGAGCGCTTTCAGCGCGAAGGCCATATACTTGCGAGCTTTCAGCACCCCAACGTGGTCGCGTTATTCGACGTTGGAATAATGCCGGACGGCAGGCCTTTTCTGGCCATGGAGCGATTGCAGGGGCGAACTCTGCGCGAAGAGCTGGATTGTAGAACCAAGCTGTCCAGCGATGAGGCCCGCTCAATCGTACGCCAATTATGCGCAGGATTGTCTGCTGCGCACCGGCGATCTCTGATTCATCGAGACCTGAAACCCGAAAACATCTTTCTGTGCGATGAAGGCGCCCAGCGCCTGGTTAAGATACTCGACTTTGGTCTTGCGAAGCTATTCCTGGAAGATTCCACATCTGCTGGGCCCGGCACGTTTTCGACAGTAACTGGACTAATCGCGGGAACGCCTGCGTACATGTCTCCTGAGTTGCTATCCGGAGCAAAAGCGGATTGGCGTTGTGATGTCTGGGCGCTTGCAGTCATCACCCATGAAATGTTAACGGGGCAGCACCCTGTTTTCACGCGGGACAGTGGCTTGGTCGAAATTTCACTTACAGGTCTGCCGCAATGCTGGCGCGATTTCTTCAACCGGTCTCTGGCTGACGAGCCAAGTCAAAGACCGGAAAGCGTTGACGTGTTTCTCGAACGGTTCGAGCGCTGTTCTGGCGGTGTTTGAGTCCGAGTGGCGGTAATTCGACAGGCAAGGATTGCGATATCCTACTTCCCTATAGCTCCCGGACAACACTCGAAAGTAGGTCGATCTCTGCCAACTGCCGTGACTCACAATAGATCGCGTGTGGCGGCCCAGCGCTTACGAATTGTGTCTTGTTGGACGGCGAATCCGGTAGCTGAGACCTTTGCAGTCTTCGGCCGGCTTGGATCGCTGCTGGATCAACTTCGATAGAAAGGTCTTCGTCCGCGGCGCATACTGGAAGGCCCACGGCGACTCGGCCCATGGGGTGTGAAGGTCAGCATGGTGGAAGTGAAGCAGGTCGACTTGCCCGATCAGATGATTCGAGCGATTGCGCGTCAAGTCGAGGCCGAGCGGGAACGGCGCGCGAAAGTCATTCACGCCGAGGGCGAATACATGGCTGCCGAAAAACTGAGCATGGCTGCAGAGCAGATTCAAAAACAGCCGCTGGCGATTCAACTGCGATACCTGCAAACGTTGGTTGAGATCGGAACAGAGAAAAATACGACGGTTGTTTTCCCCGTGCCGCTGGACATGCTGACGTCTTTGACAAAGGTAATCGATAATCTGCCCGCACGAGACGGGAAGCCACCAGCGTAACTCCAAGATAACGATTCTCCTCCGAGTCATGCAGGATAGAGCCAATCCGGGCAGATGTTAGGCCAAACCGTTTCTCATTACCGCGTGATCGAGGGGCTTGGGGGCGGCGGCATGGGTGTGGTCTACAAAGCCCAAGGTACGAAGCTCGGTCGTTTCGTCGCTGAAGTTCCTGCCTGAAACGCTGCCTTCCGATCATCCGGCCCTGAAACGTTTCCAGCAAGAGGCGCGAGCCGCGAGCGCGCTCAATCATCCGAACATCTGCACGATTTACGACATCGATGAATGCGATGGGCAGCCGGTCATCGCGATGGAGTATCTCGAAGGCCGGACTCTCAAGCATCTCATCGAAGCGAAGAAGATCAAGCCGGATCAGCTACTCGATCTCGCGATTCAGATTGCCGACGGTCTGGACGCGGCGCACTCGAAAGGCATCATTCATCGCGATATCAAGCCGGCGAATATCTTTGTGACGGCGCGAGGCCAAGCGAAGATTCTCGACTTCGGCTTGGCGAAGCTGCAGCAGTTACGTATTCGTCCACAAGCGGCATCCGCTGTGCCGACCGTCACCATGGATGCCGGACATCTCACCAAGCCCAGGCACCACGGTGGGCACGGTGGCCTACATGTCGCCCGAGCAGGCACGCGGCGAAGAACTCGACACACGCACCGATCTCTTCAGTTTCGGCCCAACGTTGTACGAAATGGCCACCGGCCAGCCAGCGTTCGGCGGCAGCACAACCGCCGTCATTTTCGAGGCCATTCTGAACACAACGCCGACGCCACCGGCGTAACTGAACGCCGCCTTGCCGCCGGAACTTGGAAGAATCATCCACAAGGCGCTGGAAAAAGAACGCGATCTCCGGTATCAGCATGCCTCAGACATGCGCACCGATTGAAGCGGCTCAAACGAGATGCGAGTTCGGATCGCTCCGAAGTGGCGAAGGTCTCGCCGCGTCGCTCCAGAAAACTGGTGCTCGGAACCGTGGCGGCAATCACAGCGGTGGCAGGGCTGGCGTGGTTCCTCCTGCATCGCCCCGCACCACCTCCGCGTGAGCTAACCCAGAAGCGCCTGACATTCAATTCCAGCGAGAACGCGATTGGCAGCAGCGCCTTTTCTCTCGATGGAAAATATGTCGCTTACTCCGATGCAGCCGGTATTCATGTGAAGCTGCTTTCCACCGGCGAAGAGCGTCTGATTCCAAGGCCGCCCGGAGTTCTCGCCAGTGCCGAGTGGGTAGTATCATCCTGGTTTCCCGACAGCACTCAATTGGTCGCTAACGTCTTTGAACCGGGAGGAGGCAGCAGCGTATGGACGGTTTCGATGCTGGGGCAATCGGCACGCAAGCTCCGCGAAGGGGCAAAAGCATGGGACGCGTCGCCCGATGGGGAACACATTGCGTTTTTCCCTGCGCAGGGAGACAATCACGAGATTTGGGTCATGAGCAGCCAGGGAGATAACCCGCAGAAGTTGCTCGCGTCCGGGGAAAGCGAATGGTTTAATTCTGTACATTGGTCGCCGGACGGACGGCGCCTCGCTTATAGCAGGCTGCGCCGTACCACGGGCGGCCCCTTCCAGGGAATAGCCATTGAAACGTGCGATCTCACTGCAGCGCACCGCACCGTGGTTCTCTCGAACTCCGAGCTTTCCCTGGGGGACTTTTGCTGGCTTCCCGACCAGCCGATTATTTACTCGGGCAGAGAAACGGCAGGTTTACCTAGGAGAACTCGCGGCGGGCGGGACGCGCTTGAACCCTCCCCGGCGGCTGACGAATGACGAAGCTATTGACGAGGTCACCGCGTGGATGCCGGACAGCAAAGCTGTAGTATTCCATTCTGACCGCAATGGAACACCGGGCATTTTCACGCAACGAATCAGCGAAGGTGCAGCCGAGCCTATGACAACCGGGCAGAAAGAGACATGGTTTCCGCGCGTCAGCGCCGACGGCCCCTGGATGTTATATCTCGTAGTGCCCAGGACTTCGGAGGCCATGTCCCTAATGCGCATTCCCGTGAGCGGCGGACTGCCCCAACTTGTGCTGCAGATGCCGAAGGGCTTGAACCTCGATTGCGCTCGCGCCCCGGCAGGGCTGTGCGTACTCTTCGAGGAGACCGAGGACGGGAAATACGCCACAGTGACGGCGTTCGATCCGCTCAAAGGCAGAGGCAAGACACTCAGGACGATCGAGAAAGATGCCCCCGCTCATTTATACGATTTTGGGTCGGCATTGTCTCCCGATGGTTCAACCTTCGCGATTGCGAGAAGTTTCGCGGCCGAGATTCGCATTCGCTTGTTCTCGCTCACAGGCGGCGCCGACCGCGAAATCGGGGTGAAGGGCTGGGCGAACCTTGCTTGGATGGGTCTTTACTGGGCGCCTGACCAGAAAGGGTTTTACTGCAGCTCTGTTTCTCCCCAAGCCAGTGCGGTCCTCTATGTGGACCTCCAGGGAAACGCCCGAGTGCTGTGGCAGTATAAGGCATCGGCAAATCGCTACAGCTTCTGGGGCATTCCGTCCCAGGATGGTCACCATCTCGCGATTCAAGCTGGCTTTGCCAACAGCAACGTGTGGATGCTGGAAGGCTTTTGAAGTCGGGATCGTCCGCGACGAAGTGGACGCTTGCCGGAAGGAATGTTCCAACACCGCTGACGTGAGAAGTCTCTACTCAGGGGCCGCTCCGCGAGGATCTCGGTCCGCCGACCGGAGGCAAAATATCCCAGAGCACGATCGTCGAGCCATCCGGTATGTCCCATAAGACTCGATAGCCAGAAGGTAATCGCGTCGCGAGCTTTCCGTCTCCGCTATACAGCGACGTCCGCCTTGGATCCTGAATTCTCGCATCGTATGGATTTCCCAAAAGGCTGCGAATGAGCGCGCCGACTTCGTATTTGACGGGCTCATGCAACGCAATAAAACTGTGATCGAAGTGTGGTTTGCGTTTCGGGAACCACCGATGTGGCAGTTCCGTTGTGATCAGATTCTTAGGCGTATTCTTCGTTGTTCCGACCGGAAGTGTTTTCTGCTTCCGAAGAAGATGCGACCTCAATTTCGTTGCGGACGCTCGTGACGCCCCAGACCAAGCTTGCGAATACCTCGGCCGCCAGTTTCTCTTGGTAGTCGTGCATGGTGCCGGTCAACGTCACTTGTCCGTGATGTGTGTGAATCGCTACCCGCGAGAAATCGAGGAAGGAATTTGCCAGCGCTTCGGCCACGGCGTCCTGGAGACGCGTGTCATCTCGCTGCACGTTCATGGGGCCCGAGCGACGCCTTTCGAGCAGGTGTGCAAAGAAGCCTCCGGCGGTAAAGGGCTGGGACACCCATGGAAATTGAGGGAGTTCTGCACGGAATCTGGGCCAATCATAAGAAGGGCCCCGTTTATGGGGAACGGGATGCCCAGCAGCGGGCACTGGTGGTTCCGCGGCACTCACATACGGCGCCAGGGCGTCGCCCAAACCCGCGATGGGCGTCTCGTTCTCCAGTTGTTGAAACCGTTCCACGACATCCGGTTCGAGATCGCCCTCTGCGATACGAACCGGGTGAACGCCCACAATTTTGCCGCTCACAACCTTGAAATGAATCTCATCGCCCTGCTTGAGGCCCAGCAGATCCATCATCCGCTGCGGAATCGTCACCTGACGCTTTGATACGATTTTCGTTCGGAACAGATCAGCCACACAAACCCACTCTCATCCGACATTATATCCGATTTTCGGAGATTTTGTCAGAATCCCGGCACATCGGCATAGGCCAAGCAGCGCTCAATGCCGTGGATCACGATTCCGGCAAAGAGAAGGACAAACCCGCATCGAGCCAGTTTCTGATTGTATTTCAAGGGAATTTCCTTCAGTTTCTGTTCGATCACGCTTTGTTCCACATCGGTCGCGGAAGTCAGCACCACACCGTAGTCCGACCACGGGATGTCTTTCATTGCCGGATGCGTGACCACCTTCAGCTCCTGGCGGAGCCTTTTGGAATCGCGAACTTTGAAAAGATCCTCCCTCGCCAGCAGGAAACCGCCGACGAGTTCCAGAAGCAGACCGACTAGCGAGACCAGGAGTGCCACGATACTGTGCTGCGGATGATCCATAGTTGGCTATTCTACCCGGGCCGGCATACGATCAATCTGCGATTACAAGCGGTTCTCGACGAACCATACGGGTCCGTGGGGCGTGAAGGTCGGCATGCCAATCAGCGCAGGCTTGCGCCAAAAGACGCAAGTCACTTCCGGCGATGAAGCGGTAAACGACTGATTTAAGACGATTGCAAATATGGCTACTGGAATGACTCCGCTCAGGTATCACTATGCGGGTCGACACAGGCTGTCATCTGAGGCAAGCTGCAATCCCCAAGCTAATTCGGGCTCTCTTCTTACTTGCTGGCGGAATGTGCTGTGTTTCGGATATGCAAGCGCTGCCCTCGTTTGCGCGCCAGACAGGACAGCGTTGTGCTGCTTGCCATGTGGGCGGAAATTGGCCGCAGTTGACTCCTTGGGGACGCTTCTTCAAGCTCGCCGGATATACGGCAGGCAGGTCATTCGTAGATAAGGAAGGGTTTAATTACGTTCCACTCGGAGTTTTTGGACAGGCGGGCCTGACCTGGGCCACTCAACCCAACGACGCACAGGGTAATCCGGTAGTGACTCAGAACGGGTCGCCGGAAGCCTACCAATTTACCGGCGAGGTCGGCACAAAGCTAACCGACTTCGCGGGTGTCTTCTGGGAGTACCAAGTCGCCAACCAATTTCCGGGGTGGAAGGGCGTCGTCGACTTGGTCGACATCCGGGCAACACACTTTTTTCACCCAGGCAACCATGAACTTCTGGTTGGGTTCGATAGCAATAACAACCCAAGCGTCCAGGACGTTTGGAATACCGTTCCAGCGTGGAAGTATCCTTTCTATACCTCGCCGCAATCGCCCGGCCCACCGGGCAGTCCGATGATCGCCAGCTTGAGCCAGCAAACGGGCAGCGTGGGTGCATATGCGTTGTTTGATCGGGAGTTTTACGTGGAGTTCTCGACGTACCATGTGGGAACCGACTTTTTCCGCTGGATGACGGGAGGAACTTCGCTACAAAACGGAGCTAATTACCTGAGCGGTTGGAACCCTTATTGGCGCGCGTACTGGACCAAGGCGGAGGGCCCACACGTTTTTATGGCGGGCGTGCTCGGCATGCATTCGAATGTGTATCCGGATAGCTCGTCTCCTAGCGGACCGACCGATACGTTTTCGGATAACGGTTTCGATTCGCAGTATCAGTATCTCGGAGAAACGAACAAACTGACGCTCAGAGGGTCATACATATACGAACACCAGTCGTGGAACGGAAGCTTCCCACTGGGGAATGCCTCGAACCCAAAAGGAAACTTAAAGACTCTGAATTTAAACGGCTCCTATGCGCTTCACGAAGCCTGGACGTTCAGTGGCGGCTTCTTCTTCAGCAATGGAAGCAGCAATGCAGCCTTGTACGCAATCACTGATCCCGCTGGGGTGCAACTTACAGATAAGCCGACCACAACCGGCTACGTTCTCCAGGTGGACCGGACCATTACGCAGAACATAGTCGCCTCGCTGCAGTACACGGGCTTCACGAAATTCAACGGCCTCGCGAGCAATATAGACGGATTGGGTCGAAAACCGAGTGATAACAATACTCTGTGGCTTACGGTGTTCTTCGCGTTTTAGTTCCTGAAGGAGCGCACATTGAGAATTTACAGCTTACTTACAAAGCTATTAACGGGCGTGGCCTTCCTGGGAGCGATCTCGAACGCTTCTGCGCAGAAAAACTGGAATGCGCCTCGCATAGTCACGACTTACTGTTCAGGCTGCCATGGAATTGATGGCAATGCGCAGTTGCCGTACATGCCAAAATTGTCTGGAATCGACCCAGCTTACGCAGAAAGAAAGCTGACAGCATTCGAGGAGATCTCACCGCCTGTGGACGAGTTGTTCTCCGGGTTATTGAACCTCACTGATCCGAAAAAGGAACCAGCGAATGTCACCCGCCAAGAGCGCATCAACATGGAAGGTGTAGCGCACGCCGCCAAGCCGGGAGAGATGAAGGAGGCGCTCCTCTGGTACGCAAAGCAGACTCGGGAACCCGGCCGTTCCGGGAACAAACGGCTGCTTGCACAAGGGAAAGAACTTTTTATGGACGGCGTGCCAGCCCAGAAAGTGCTCCCCTGTCAGACCTGTCACGGTCGCGACGCGCAGGGCAAGGGATTCGCGCCCAGGCTTGCCGGCCAAAATTCGGAGTATCTGGAAGGCCAATTGGCGAAATTCCGCCAGGGTGATCGTAGGCATGCACCAGAGATGACTATGGTGACGCGAGATCTGGATTCCGATCAGGCGCGCGCGGTGGCAGCGTACTTACAATCGCACGATTGATAACTAGCGCGCGATGAGCCACACGTTGAGGGAGAACGTGCGGAAAACCTAGGCCAGAGGCACAGTAAAACAGAATCGACTACCCTGCCCGACTTCACTGTCCAGCTCGATACGGCCCCCATGCTCTTCTACTAAGTGTTTGGTGATCGCTAAGCCTAATCCCGTTCCTTCACGCACACCCTTTGTCGTTGCGCCAACCTGGTGAAACTTGTTGAAAATTGTTTGGTGTTCCTGTTTAGGAATACCCAGTCCTGTGTCGGAAACGCAGAACCGAGCAGCGCCCTTGGATTCTGAGCACTCGACGGAAACGTTTCCATGTTCCGGCGTAAATTTGATGGCATTGCTGAGCAAGTTTAGAAGAATCTGCTTTAGACGCAGGCGATCCGCATGCACGGTCAAAGGCGGGCACGGCTTCAGTTCCAAGAGGATATGTTTTGCTTCGGCGGCAGGCGAGATGCTAGCGAGTACCTCGCGCACAGCATCTATGGGGTTGAAGACCTCGCGATGAAGGTCAAGCTTTCCCGCCTCGATTTTGCTGAGATCAAGAATGTCGTTAATCAGTTCTAGCAGGTGAAGTGAATCTCTGTGGATATGATTGACGAATCTCGTTTGCTTTTCATTAAGAGGTCCTTCGAGCTGTTCGATGAGTAATTCGGAAAATCCAATAATCGTGTGCAACGGGCTTCTCAGCTCATGACTGATGCTCGCGAGGAATTCACTCTTCAAACGATTCGCCTGTTCCGCTTCGCGGCTGCGCAGTTCGAGTTCACGGTTAGCCATCGACAATTCCGACGTTAGCCGATTCTGCATCTGTCGAAATTCCTGCTCTGCTTTTTCCCGATCGGTGACATCGCGAATTACCGCAGAGACACGAACCCCTTCAGCGCTGTTAACGGGACTCAGACTAATTTCAACGGGGAAGCTAGTTCCATCTTTTCGTCGACCTTCGAGGTGCAACCCGGTGCCCATGGGTCGCCTGGCGGGCGCTTCCGAATAACGGGACCTGTGACGAGCATGGCGTTCCCGTGCCTCTTCGGGCACGAGTTGATCGACCGTTTTGCCCAGAAGCTCGTCGCGGGGATACCCGAACATCTGTTCCGTTGCAGCGTTCGCCAGCACAATTTTCCCCGCGGCGTCCACTTGTATAATTGCGTCGGGCGCCGCTTCCAGGATCTCGCGAAAGCGATCCGTTGAACGCGTATGCTCGCGGGCATCTCTCTCGCTCATCAGCAATTGCGGTCGCTCCTGCTGAGCTTGGTGTGTCTCGCTGGCATCCGCAAGAATCGATAGCTTGCCTTGAATTCGCCCTTCTTGATCTCGCAATGGGGAAGTCCACAGCCTAAGGTGAATCAGCGCGCCATCCTTACGGCGGCGCACCACCTCCAGTCCCTGTTGAGGAATGCCATGCATCTGAGAATCCAGAACCATCCGGAACTCGTCTTCGCTACCGGCAGGAATGGTCGGAAGGCGATGCCCTAGTACTTCCTCAGCCGTCCACCCGAATATATGCTCGGCCGCCGAATTCCACAGCAGGACCTCCCCATTTGAGTTCACTGCAACTATGGCTAGCGGACATGCGTTGACGAGCCCAGTCCACGCGCTCGATGAATTGAGCAGGTCTCGTTTTGTTGTTTCATTTGCCTGCATGCTTTCGAAGATTTTTCCGGCCCGGCCGACCGTAGGGCCACTTTACCAGAGCTTTTGGGAGCGCAAGCCTGGGCCGCGATGGTTGTCAGTGTGTTTTAGCTGTAAACTTCCGGTCGTCTGCGCGACATGACGCAGGCGCACATTGGCCCGGGGACAAATGGTTCATCTACTTCTTAGTGCCCAGATTGTCAGCAGGGATTAAATAAAGAACAGTATTGGAGGGGCAGATGCTTACAAGTGGAAAGGGACATTATGAGGACCATCTTGGTTGCTGAGGATCGAGATGCTAGCCGAGAGCTTGCGAGGACGCTGTTAGAGCACTCTGGATACGCTGTACTCGAAGCGTCAAACGGGGCTGAGGCCATCGAGCTGGCACACAGTCACCTTCCCGATTTGGTGCTGTGCGATCTTCAGATGCCTATAAAGAACGGGTTCGAAGTGCTTCGTGCACTCCGAGCGGACGAGCGCTTCAAGTCCACGCCGATCGTCGCTCTAACGGCCAGCGCCATGATGGGCGATAAAGAAAAGGCGCTAATGGAGGGCTTCACCGCATATCTGACGAAACCGCTTAGTCTCTCGGTCATCCGACACGAGCTTGCCCGGCTATTGGACAGAGATCTAAACTAAGCGTTTGAACCAGTGCCTGAAAGCAATGAGTCGCGCATTCCGCTACTGATTATCGACGACAATCTCGGAAGCCTGGAGTTCCTGTCGGCCGCGCTGAAGCAACAAGACCTTCAAATTCTCACAGCGCAAGATCCGGAGCAGGGTCTGGAACTTGTCCGGAGGCACCATCCAGGAATTGTGATCACAGATCTCGTGATGCCCAATATGAACGGGCTTGAGGTTCTCGATCAAATCGTGAGGTTCGATCCGAACATCAATGTGATTCTCATGACGGCCCACTACTCGACGGAATCCGCCGTGGATGCCATCAAAAGAGGTGCTTCCGATTACTTGAACAAACCGGTGAATCTCCAGACCTTGCGAACCCGTGTCAACGTTTTGCTGGAACAAGCTCGACGGCGACATCGCGCCTTACAGCTTGAATCCGAGTTGCTTGATACGTCGCGTCTGGAAGGAATCATCGGAAATAGCCCAGCGATGTGGGATCTGTTCTCCAAGATTCGCAAAATCGCGCCGCACTTCCGGACCGTGCTGATTACTGGAGCCACCGGCACCGGCAAAGATCTGGTCGCGCGAACGCTTCACAAGCTAAGCCCTGTTTCGAAGGGAAAGTTCGTTGTACTAAATTGCTCGGCGGTGGTGGAGACGCTATTTGAGAGTGAGTTATTTGGCCACGCGAAAGGAGCATTTACCGGAGCGGCAGCCGACAAGATGGGCTTGTTCGAATATGCCAACGAGGGGGTCCTGTTTCTCGATGAGATTGGCGACATGCCGATGAACACACAAGCAAAGTTGCTTCGTGCGCTTCAGAACCAGGAGATTCTGCGGGTAGGATCGCTGAGCCCGAGAAAAGTCAACGTCAGGGTGATTGCAGCCACTCATCAGGACTTGCGAGCCGCGGTTGCCGAGAAGAGATTTCGGGAGGATCTCTACTACCGGCTCACAATGGTCGAGATACGCTCACCATCACTCGCAGAGCGCAGTGGAGACTTGCCCTTATTGATACGTCATTACGTTGCATATTTCGCAAAGCAATACGGAAAATCTATCTCGGGCCTCACGACGCGCGCAGAAATCGTATTGAGTCGCCATTCATGGCCAGGCAATGTGCGGGAACTTGAAAACGTCATTGGGCATTCCTGCATGATGGCTTCTACCGAGCGGATTGATGTCCCTGATCTTCCGGATTATCTGCGAGCTGGTGATAAGGCGACCCTGGATACCGCAGGTTCAGGTCTGCACGAAGACGGATTGTCTCCGCTTGATGAGCAGGAGCGTAGGCTCATTTCTGAAGCTCTCGTCCAGTCCAATGGAAATCAATCGCAAGCTGCGCGGATTCTGAAAATTGGCCGTGACGCGCTCCGTTACAAGATGAAAAAGTTCGGTATTGAATCTTTGCCGAACTAGCCTGGGTCAAGGAATAACGCGCAGCAATATAACGGTTGCTCCGGAAGTCAACTCATACAGAGCCGAGGGAGCAGCGCGTGTCAAGCCGAACTAATTCTGACCAGGTCTTGTCATCCAAACCTGACGCCTTTCTGCAAGTGATCTGAAGATCATCCCCGTGCAGTCGTAAACTCGTTGAACCTTCTTCGATAGCTTCGCGCAAAACTAGCTCACGCGTAATTCGCTGATGCTGGATTTCCCTGTGAATCACCTGGGCGTGTGAAACAACATCTCGTATTCTGATTTCAACAGCAATAGAGCGTGGCGTCGCGAAAACATAAACGTTCCGTGCATCGATGCGATGTAGCGGAACGGTGATTGTAAAGCCCTCTCCAGTTTCAGTAACGTTCATAACCGGGAGTGACCGGCCAACGATGATGTCGTCTCCGAGGCCTTCGCACACAATTCCCGGGAGGCGGCGAAATTTCATCGGCTTTCTTGCCGGTTCCAAGACAATCCTGTGCGTTTCTCCAGGCTGCTGAATGCTTTGCGTTCGCGTCGCTACGGCGGTCATACTTCGGGCGGTTGCAAGTATAAAGCCAAACGCCCTGCCATGCTGACTGGCTTGCCAATTGCTGACATCTGATGAACGTGTCGAGTGAATTAGTCTGTCCAAACCCTTCTAAATGCGTCGGCGAAGTTACGCTTGCAGACGGAACAGTGCTGGGTATACGCCCGATTCGCCGGGAAGACGAGCCGCTCGTTGTGAAATTTCACGCGAGCCTGTCGGAACAGAGCGTGTATCGCCGCTATTTTGAGCTTCTCGATCTGGCAACGCGGACGCGCCACGAGCGGCTGAAGCGAATCTGCTCAATCGACTATCGGAGGGAGATGGTAGTGATCGCCGAACACGAGGGGTCGAAAGGGGATTCAGGCATCGTTGGGGTCGGACGATTAATGAAGAACCCGGAACAATGTGAAGCGGAATTGGCAATCGTGGTCAGCGATGGGTTCCAGCGGCGCGGAATCGGAAGTAGATTAGCCGAACATCTGATCGACTTCGCGCGCGAGGAGCACTTTACTGCCTTGACCGCAATGGTTCTGTTTGAAAACCGGCCAATGCAAAAGCTTCTCGTGGGACACGGGTTTACGTTTTCGGACACCCACGACGGAGTATTAGAGGGCCGTTTACGATTGTGAATCGCTAGTAAACGGATCGCCTGCGCTAATTCGCGCGCCTGGTGCGCGAGAACACGCAGCCGTCCTAACGTTCCGCCCGAATTTTCCAAGCGCTGCAACAACGGCCAACGGTGTACACAATGCACTCCTCACACTATCGTTACAACTCTGTGCCTGGAGGCAAGGAACGAATGCGGCGCCTGATGCAGCTCGTAAAAAACACGCCGCATTAACCTTCTTTCTTTCAGTCGCGCCGGGAGGGAGTCTTGAAAGTGGCCATCAAAGTATCTTGAAAACAAAGTGGGACGGCCCGGCATTTATCGGACCGCCCTTCTCACGAACGAATCTCACTTGACGCCGACTGGGATTTTACTCCTCGTTCTTTGTGTGACCTATTGCTTTCAGCCCCTTGCGAACAATAGCTGAGCACAGGACAGGGAGCAAGGCGAATGATGTCGTACGTGTGCGTTGGAAGCGTTGCGAAGAGGTCCTGTGCTTTGCCACGGCCGATCACAACCAGATCGGCCCCTTGGTCAACCGCAAGCGCAGCGGTATCTTCACTAACGCATCCGTCTGTAATAGCTTACGGCACTGCCAGCCATATCGGGCGGGCGTTGCAAGAATCCTGGCAGAACTTGGCCTGCCGCTCCGCCTCATAGGTCGCGACTGTTCGCTAGCGATGTTTCGCTGGGCCGATTTGCTTTTGGGCCAAACGCTCAATTGGCCAGAGAGATGCGTCTTATTACGTGTTCACAACGATCGAGAACACAAGGTATTACTTCGCGGCAACGACTCGCCTTGCGAGAATGAAGCTGGCGAGCAGTACCGGGAGTATTAGGCCGTAAGCAGGCTCGGGAACCGAAACCGAAACGGGCGCGATCGTGTATGTGGACGTAAACGCTGGCGGGTCGTTGTCTTGGAAGCCTCCGGTCGCCATGCACGGAAACGACGCACATTGAGCCAAGCCGCGTGGCATCAGGTTATTGTCCTTGGTGAACATGTTGCCGCTGGGATTAGTGAATACTATGTCTGAGAAGCCCACAGTGAACGCGAGGGACGTGCCATTTCCAATCTGGATCGTCGAGCTGACTGAGGTTGGGCTATAGTTCTGTGGATCGCTGAACGACAGCAGGACGGGTGCTGTATCCCCGGCCATAGGCGAGTTGGGCAGAGTGAACGTACCTGAAAGCGTTGAACCGGGGTGTAGGTCCGAGAGATCAAAGGTGATCGATTCGACAATGCCCGCTCGCGTCACGCCAGCTCCGGCGATGAGCAAAAGGCACAGGAGGAATTGTTTCATTTTGTTGACGTACCTTTCTGCGGGGACACCAACCTACTAGGATTTCATTTTCGGTCCCAGCTTCGGGCAGTATACAGGAATCGGTTGAGTTTATCAGCAACATCTTGGCCAGAACAGTTTGCACAAACGCGGGAATGGTACCAGAGTGATGATTGCCGCCAAGCCCGTGCATTGGGCCCGACGGCGGCCGCGAATGGCGGCGGCTAATAATCCGCGGTTACCGTCGAGAGGTCAATCCCGATACGGATTTGTCTTTTCTGGGCTCTTTCGCACGTGCCAGCTCGACAACCGTTAATTTTCCGTCCGTAACGATAATGTCTCCGGTAGCGTTGGAGGCGTTGCGCGGAGCAGCCGGCCGATCCACGTCAGCATACGCAGTTGCGGTTCCAACGAAGAGCAGATCGGTCTCAACCCAGTCGCGTTCCCGATCAATGTGCGGGTCAATGCGATGCGACCATTTCGTATAAGCTCTGCTACTGGTCGTAGCAATATCGTGCGTTGCTGCACCAATCCAGACTCCCCGTCCGTTGTAGGTCTGGGCCAACTTCCAAATCCGGATGTGGTGCCGTTTTGCAAACGTGTTGAGCGATTTTTGAAATACCAGATCCGGCAATCGGCCCTCCAGCAGGAGGGCCGAAACCGGACCGGAAGTGTATCCGGTTTGCCGCATGGTCGCCTGCATCGTTTTCACTGCCGAGCCTACGCCGAGATCGTCAGCTTCAATCCACCCAGCTTCCCCAAAGGCAGTAATCAACTGGTTACGGGTACCGAGAAACATCAGGTTCGTGAGGTCTGAAGCCGCGCCATTACGGGCATTAGTACGTAGAGGCGCCGTTTGGACCAGTTGCTCGAGCTCTGCAGTCACGGGTAATCGCGGCCATCCCGCCCAAGAAATTTTCTGCTTCAGCATGGATGGACGCAAAACCTGAATCTGGGTGTCAGTGCCCGCCGGAAAGAGAATCTCGCGCCGTATCGACAAGCCGTAGATCGTTTGCACCCCCTTCAGGGTGTATCCCGCGAGCGGATTCGCGATACTCACCGCCGCCATCGCGACTGAGACTTTCTTGCCGGCATGTGGCTGAATAATTCCTAAAATCTCGTTGTTGCGGACGGTCTCACGTGCGTTATCCACATCAATTACCCGAGCGTAGAGCGGTGAACGCTCCCCGTTTTTATGGACAATGTTGGAGAAATCCAGCACAAGGCGAGGTTGTGAGTATTTGTCCGCCGCCTTTTGCGCAAACAGAATTGTCCCATTTACCCTCGTTCCGGGCGGCACGACCAGTTCACCCTCCTTACATGCGATCTGTTCCCCATCTCTGCAGAGCGGGTAGGTCACCGTCCCTTCCAACGGGTCGCCCGTACGAGAGCGGTCGCTGTAGACGGAGACATTGAGACGCACGGACAACGTCGCCCCCGGACTGAGGTCCGCTTTTCGCGACATCGACAGGGCAGCTGTTTGATTCTCTGCTGACTCGTCGGAAACTTGCTTGAAGAAGCGATTGGAAGCAGCGAGAAAACCGCTCGTTGCGCCGTTCTCGATCAGCAGAGTCTGCATTTCAAAATTCGGGGAGTACATCAGATAATCGAGTGCGGTGTCTTGATACACGTCTTCACGGTTGATGTCAATGCCGTGCGCAATCATGTCGTCCGCGATCTCCTCGTAAGCGACGAGGTTTTTCGGCTTGGTGTTGTAGCTCGAACCGAACACGGCCCAGTGGAGCGCGGTCCGCCCCTGCAAGTCGGTGGCTTTCAAATCGGCGCCATTTTCCACCAACTCTTTCGCCTTTGCGAGTCGGGCAAGAATTGCCTGCTCCTTTGTCTCTCGCGTCGCTGCGTAGAGCTCCTGAATGAGCGGTGAAGCCTTAGATAAATCCAGTTGGACCGCGGCTGGTGCTAATTCCTCCTCGGGCACCTCTTCGAGGACATCCCCGGTCCGCTCGGTTTTTTTAATCTGCGGCTCGTTTGTCTGAGGCGTATGAAGTTGCGGGCCAGTTTCCGTCGCTTGCGCCAGCGGAGGGCATGCCGCTCCACCCGGCAGGAATCCAGCCGTGATGACGCAAACCGTGAGAAGCAAGCAATTCAATCTCGAGGCCGTTGACATTGAGTTACCTCCCGTCGAGAGCATGTGCCGAGTCTCGTGACGCACGCGGAGTCAAGCTTTCACTATATTTGAATTCAAATGGCCGGCGGCCTGCTTGTAGACCCTACCTTGTCTCATTTTGAGTTATCGATGTTCTGTAAGGTAAGCTGAAGACCGGCGCGGTTTCGGCATGGTGCCGTAATTCGTGCATGAGGCTCCATTTACGCTGCATAAACATCGCCGACGAAAGAGGATTCCTCTCAGCTCGACAGTAACTTCATCGATGGTGACGAATCAAGCTCTCGTATCGGCACTAACTCGCGCTACGTTGATGCGGAGTTGCAGGCGCATATCGCGGACCGTACGCGGTAGGAGCTCGAGGCGGACTGCAGAGCTGCGCATGGTGCCGGAACTGCTTGCATTGTCGCTGACACTTAGTATTACCAAGCAGCGCGCTAGCCCAGGCCCCTA
>JAFATG010000301.1 GCA_019244055.1 Acidobacteriaceae bacterium
GGTTACCTTGGAACACACGGTGGGGCACCAGCCAGTCCGGCGTGCCTTCGGCCTTCACCTGTTCGGGTGTTTTGCCGAATGCAAGAGCCTCGGCCTGCGCGAACACGTTCGCCATCAGCATGTCATGATGCCGTCCGAGCACGTTGAGCGGTTTACCAAACCCGATGAAGTCACAAGGGATCAGGCGCGTACCCTGATGTATCAACTGATAGAACGAATGCTGCCCGTTGGTGCCCGGTTCGCCCCAGAAGATGGGGCTGGTGTCGTAATCCACTTGCTTCCCTTCGAGGGTCACATGCTTGCCGTTGCTTTCCATCGTCAACTGCTGCAAGTACGCTGGGAAACGCTTGAGGTACTGTTCATACGGCAGCACCGCGATAGTTTGCGCCCCGAAGAAGTCGCTGTACCAGACCGCGAGCAAGCCCATTAGCACCGGTAGATTCCTCTCCAGCGGCGCACTCCGGAAGTGCTCGTCCATCTGATGGAAGCCGTCGAGCATGGCACGAAAATTCTCAGGGCCGATGGCGATCATCGTCGAGAGGCCGATGGCGGAGTCCATCGAGTACCGGCCGCCGACCCAGTCCCAGAAGCCGAACATATTGGCCGTGTCGATGCCGAACTTCGATACTTCGGCGGCATTGGTCGAAACAGCGACGAAATGCTTCGCGATTGATTTTTCATCGCCGCCGAGTCCCTTCAGAGCCCAGGCGCGCGCCGTGTGGGCGTTGGTCATCGTCTCCAGCGTGGTGAACGTCTTGGACGAAACGATGAACAGCGTCTCCGCAGGATCGAGATCGACGACGGCTTCGGCGAAGTCGGTCCCGTCAACGTTGGAGACAAAGCGGAACGTCATATCACGCGCGCTGTAGTACTTCAGGGCTTCGTACGCCATTACCGGGCCAAGATCGGAGCCGCCGATTCCGATGTTGACGACGTTGCGAATGCGCTTCCCCGTGTGACCTTTCCACGCACCGCTCCGCACGCGCTCGGCGAAGTCCTTCATCTTGTCGAGTACGGAGTGAACATCGGGCACGACGTTTTTGCCATCGACCGTGATCGACTCGCTCTTGGGAGCGCGCAAAGCCACATGCAGCACAGCACGGTCCTCGGTGACGTTGATCTTCTCGCCGCGGAACATGGCGTCCCGGTGCTGCTCCAGGCCGGACTCCTGCGCCAGTTGCACCAGCAGCTTGATTGTCTGGTCCGTTACTCGGTTCTTGGAGTAGTCCAGGAAAAGTCCAACCGCCTCCAGGGTGAGGCGTTCACCGCGTTTTGGATCGTCGGCGAATAGCTTGCGCAGGTGGGTATCGCGGACTGCTTCGTAATGAGACTTGAGCGCCTTCCACGCCGGCCGCTGGGTGAGCGGTTGCGTGAGCTGCGCGATGCCGGTGGTCATACCAATCTCCTTTCATCCAGAACCGGGAGCCATCCGCGAATGCCTTGGCCTTGTCCTCGCGGGAGCTTTTCGTCGGTCCTTTGAATTGTTTCACGTCGCCAAGGCGAGATCGAGATCGATGATAATCGTTCATGTTGCCGCGCATGTTCCCAGGAAATATTTCTCGGCGAGCGCTCCTCGGCTCAACCCTTCTCTACCCTATGTTCGAAGCACTTGGATCGACTCAGGCCAGTTCTTCAGACCAATCGACGTTTCCGGGAACGCGATTCCGGCAATATTCAAAGTGCCTTCCCGAATACCTCGCAACCGTGGCGAAGGACGCCGTCAAGCTACGCAATGCCGCGCTGGAACAACTCACTTCTGCCGCGAAGATTCAGGCGCGTCAAGCGCAGGTCCGCGAGATCCTTTGGCAGTTGATTGGCGGCCCTGAAACACGAACGCCCCTGAATCCCCGGACAACCGGAGAACTCAAGCGCTCGCGCTACCGAGTCGCGAAGCTCATCTACGAGAACCGGCCTGACCTCTTCATTTCGGCGAATTTATACGTGCCTGAAGGAGAGGGTCCATTTCCTGCGGTTCTCTTTCAGAGCGGACACTACTGGGAGGCCAAAGCGTATCCGAGTTACCAACGCTGCTGCCAGGGACTCGTCCAACTCGGCTTCGTCGTTCTCGCTTTCGATCCGATGGGCCAGGGGGAACGCATCTACTACCTGGACGAATCAGGAACTCACAGCCGACTCTCGAGCTGCGATAGCGAACACACCGTTCCCGGAAAGCAGTTTATTCTTTTTGGCGATTCCAGCACGCGCTTCCAACTCTTGGACGCTATCCGGAGCCTTGATTACCTGCTCTCCCTTCCGTTCGTCGATGCCAAACGCGTGGCCACGGTCGGGCACTCGGGCGGAGGCACGCTGACGATGCTACTCTCGGCCGCCGATGACCGGCTTGCGGCGGCTGCAGTGTGCATGGGCAACACGGAAAATATGATTCAGTTACCGTTTCGCTCTCCTGGCACGACCGACGACGCCGAGCAAAACTTCGTCTATTCGGGCCCTGCCGGATTCGATCGCTGGGATCTGTTTTATCCGTTTGCGCCTAAACCGATGCTGATCTGGCCCAGCGATCGCGATTTCTTCGCAACGTACTCGCCCGATTACATCGAGAACGGGTGGAAGGAGTTTCAGCAGCTGAAAAAAGTCTACGAGACGCTTGATCGCGCCGATCGCATTGCCTGGGCCGACACGCCCTTACCTCATGCGCTCGCGTACGACAGCCGGCTGCTGGTTTACAACTGGTTCTCGCGCTGGCTCAAGAACGAACATTCGCCTGTTCAACAAGAGCCTCCCGTACAGCCCGAACCGGTCCAGGAACTCTGGGCAACGCCCAAGGGCAGTGTCGTTCGTGCCCTGCACAGCGCCACTCCCCACAGCCTAATTCAAAACCGAAGCGTTCAGCGCAGCCCTGCGGCTGTCGCAGATTTGCTGAAGCTCACGAAACAGAAACAATTTTCGCCGCCCACGGTCATCGGCCGGGTGAAGTCGCGCAACATCAACGTGGAAGCGCTCGAAATTTCATCCGATCCTTCGGTGTGGCTTCCGGCGTTCCTGCTGATCGGCGAAAAGACATCGCCTACTAGGCCGGTCTTGCTCGTTTTGGACGAAAGGGAGCATGATCGTTTGTGGTTCAATCCGGAAGTGGATCAGATTATGGCGGACGACAGTCCGGTGATCTGCTCGGCGGAGGTGCGAGGGGTGGGTGCGCTGATTCCGGAGTTCAGCCCCGGCGCTGCGGACTATGAAAGCTGGCATCAACAGGAAGAGAACTATGCGTGGGGCTCTCTGGCTTTAGGCAAACCGCTCGTGGGACAACGTGTCACTGACATACTCGCCCTGCTTGCGGCGCTTCGCGCACACACCGTCACCAGGAACCGGCAGATCTACATCGCGGCCCTCGGCAAACTCACCGTACCGGCCCTATTCGCTGCAGCGTTAGAGCCCGACATCAAGGGTCTATACCTTGCCGGCGGACTCGCATCGTTCGAGAACCTGATTCGAACCGAGATTCCTCATTATCCGTTTGCGAATTATGTCCCCGGACTACTGAACCATACCGATTTGCCGGACATCGCTGCTTCTATCGTGCCCCGAAAAATTCTTCTTGCCGGAGCGATTGACGCCGAAGGTAACACGATAGACACGACCGCAGTACTCCGTGTCTACAGTGCGGCGGCGCGAGCAGGAAGCCTTACCGCCACTCCCAGCGCGGATTGGTCGGCCAAGACACTGCTCTCGTATATCTCAAGCGCTCCGCCGTCGTAAGCAAGTTATTTTGCGTTGGCACTCTCCAGAAACTTCACGCGTTCAAACTGTTCTTTCGCTAGCTCGGCTTTTCCCAGTTTTTGATATACGCGCGCGAGTTGATAGTAGGGGCTCGGTTCCGTCGGACGGAGCTCAATAGAGTGCTGGAGAGCCGGAAGGGCCTGGTCGTAGCGTCCCAGCGCAACGTAAACCTTTCCTTGCAGAAAGTACACGTCGGAATCGTTCGGATCCTTCTTCGCTGCGATCGATAGCTCGTCGAGGATTCGCTGATACTCGGGCGGCTGCTGGTTCAACATCGCCCGCGCCAGCAGGACGTGAATCATCGGGTAATCGGGCTTGCGGCGCTCTAGTTCGCGCAGGGCTCCCACTTCCTGAGCCGCATCGCCGGTCCTGCGAGCCGCATCGGCAATCGCGATGTAAGCTTCCGGTGTATCGGGCGCTTTTTGAAGCAGCTCCCGAAGCGCCTCCAAGCCCTCTTTGTACTGCTCTGCCCGAACCAGGTCGGCCCCCAGCGCAAGCAGGACCGCATTTGAATCTGGAACATGAGCGCGCGCCTGCTTCAGAACATTCACTGCGTCGGGATACTTCTGCTGCTGTTCAAACAGATCGGCCAAAGCGAGGTACGAGTTGTCCTGCGCTGGATCGAGCTGGATCGCCTCGTTCAGATAGTGGACGGCTTGATCTGGCTTATGCAGGCTTTCATAACTCAATCCCGCAATGCCCGCCGCCGCGCCGCGCGCCTGCTCTGGAAGCTGGTGATTCTGCTCTATGGCAAGTGCGTTCTGAATAGCGTCCTCGTGGGCGCCCACAGTATTTTCCAGAATCGCCAGCTGAACCTTCGAGTTCCAATCGTCCGAGCCCTGGTCCGCGCGGAGCGCTTCCGCCAAAGCTAGCACAAAAAGATTTTGCTCGGCCAAGAACCGCGCCAACGTCGTATGAAGGTCCGCGTCATGCGGAAAACGAGCGGCCGCTTCTCTGAGGTTGTCTTTGAGCGTGTCCATGTCCCCCAGCGAGAAGTTCACGCGAACCTGCATAACAAGCGGCATGCCCGTAGCAGGCTGAAGACGGTCCGCCGTGCGCAAGGATTCGCGAGCCTTCAGAAAATCGCCTGCGGCCGCTTGCGCTACGCCCAAACCGTAATAACCGCGAGCGCTGTTCGGAACCAGGCACACGGCGTCCTCATAAAGCCGCACGGCTTCGGAGGCGCGATGCTGCTGCATGGCGGTTTCCGCTTCACTGTCCAGTTGCTTAAAGCGAGCAATTTTTTCCTGCGCGCTCAGGCCTGAGGCGCAATCGGTGGCTAGAGCGAGCATGCACGAACATAGGCTCGCTGCCACTAATCTCGCGATGCGGAATCTAGCGCACGCTGCAGTGAATCGGCATGCACCAGTTGAGTTCATATCCATCTTTGCGTGCTGGATCTCGTGTGAGAGGCTGCTCGCTTCCAGTTGCATCTTTCGCACGGCTCATTAGCGCGTAATCACCCGGTTTCGCATTCCACTCGTAGCTCCATCGCACCCAACCGTAGGGATTGGCTGGAGACGTCAGTTTGCCTGAATTCCACTGTTTGCCGCCATCCACACTGATTGACAACTGGCGTATTGCGCCTCCGCCCGACCATGCGAAGCCCCAAATCTCGTAATGGCCCGCCGGCAGTTTGAGCCCATCGGTCGGCCATGCAATCGCAGACTTCACCTGAACAGAAGAAACGCGAGTGATCCGATCGGCGCCGCTCTGACGCGTCACCCGGTTGTACAAGCGATTCATTCCGCTTCGATCGAAGACGGTGCCCTGGTCACCTGCGCGTAGAACGACGATACGCCGCAGCCACTTCACCGAATTCATGCCGTACAGTCCTTGGAAAAGGGCGCGCGCCGGAAATCCGTTGCTCTTGGGAAGAGTGAGATCGTTGTACTTGAAGGCGACCAGGCTCGACGTATCTCGGCATTTGTCCAGCGGAACCAACTGCGAATAAGGGAGCGGCGGTCCATCTTGCAGCAAGCGTCCCGAATCTGCGCCTTCCAGCAATACGTAGGCTGCATCCGGAGCGGGTCGGGCCGCTTCCAGCAACGACGACATGGGCACGCCTTCCCAGACTCCGTTGCTAACAGCGGATCCGTTAGCCGCATTGCCGGCGCACTCGAGCACCGCTTCGACTTTCTTGCTCGGCATCTCCGCCAGATCCGCAAAGCCGAACTCGTACCGCCGATCTACCCGGCCCTCAATCCTCAGCTTCCAGGTGCCTACCGAAACGTCCGGCTCGTTGAAGTGATCACGAATAAATAGAAGATTCGGCGCTGTAACCGTACCCTCTATCATTCGGAGCGGATACGACAGGTTCCGCGGCTCGGAGGCCTTCAGTGCCGAACCGCCGACCAGCCCTGAGCCGGTCAGCCAAAGTAGTTCTCTTCGAGTCACCTAAAAGATGAGTTTAAGGGCTCCTTGAATTACACGCGGCGGGCGTGCGGTAGTGATCTGGCCAAACGTGCTGTCCGGCAGGTAGTTATCGGGCTGATTGAACTGCGGGTGATTCAGGAAGTTGAAGAATTCTGCCCGAAACTGCAGGTTTATACGCTCCGTCAGGGTGAAAACCTTGTGGGCTGCAAAATCGATATTGAACGTTCCCGGCCCGATCAAAATGTTCCGTCCGGAAGTCCCAAAGCTGTTCGGCGTCGGGTAATCGAAGGCGCTGGTGGTGAACCATTGGGCGAGCTTATCGGCCCTCGACCCCTGCGTATAATGCGGTTGAGAGATGACGTTCGCTGTGTCATTGCCGACTTCGGGAAGACTGTACGAAAAGTCTCCTCCCGAGTAAACAGTGAACGGGAATCCGCTTTGCCAGGTTAGGATCGCCGACGTTTCCCAGCCCCCCAGTACCGCCTTCGAAATTCCCTGCTTGGGCGAGGGAAGTTGCCATAGGTAATTCAGCACAAACCGCTGCGGCACGTTAAAGTCGGAGGCTCCTCGATAGGCGCGTATATTGTACGGGTTGATGATGTTGATCCCGCAGAGATCCGTCTGATAGGAAACTTCGTCGATGCTCTTGCTCCAGGTGTAGTTCGCGCTGAGTGATACGCCATGCGAAAAGCGTTTGTCGACTTCAACCTGCAGCGAGTTGTAACTTGAATTGGCGTTTGAGGAATCCTGCGTGATCTGTTGAAACTGCTGATAGGGGCGTCTGGCTTGCTCGTTGTCCGCCGTTGCAGTAGGGCTCGGAAGCGGGGCGTTCACGTCCGTGTTGTATGCCAGGTGTGTCCCTTTCGAAGCCACGTACCCCACCCGCAGCAGAATGTCCTTCGACAACTGGCGTTCCACTGTCAGATTCCAATTCATTAACTCGGACGGGTGCCAGTTCGGCTGATAGGAAACCGCTAACGGCAAGGGAATCGGGAACGCGACGTCGTGCGGCGGAATGAATGGCGCAAATTGTGCGGGAAATGGATTCGGGGTGCCTTGATACGGATTCATGAAAGGCGTCCCGATGAACTGATATTGCGGGCTCCAGGGCGGGCTGTCGACCATATTGTTGAAAGCCTCAACAAAGGGCGGTTGATAGAAAATGCCCCAACCTCCCCGGATCGTAGTCTTCCCTTCTCCGCCGACGTTGTAAGCAAACCCAAACCGTGGCGCGATCAATGCCCAGCTCGACTTGAATCCGCCCGCGGGACATCCCGGATCGCCTGCAAACACATATCCCGTGGGAGAATTCGGGAACTTCTGCGATTGCACGCCCGGCAGAAAACATTCCGTTCGCCCCAGTTCGTCACTGTAGGGGACAAACGGATCCCAGCGCACACCAAGATTCAAGACAAGGTTGTGGGTGGCCCGGTAATTATCCTGAGCAAACAGGGCTCCCAGATTTGCGCGTCGAGCCGCGAACTCGCCGCCGCCTTGTATGAACTGGCGCGCGTAACCCAACATAAAATCGGACAGCGGGTTGCCGCTAAAATTTGTGCTGGCAAACGTAAAAGAGCCGTTCTGACGGTAGGTGTTGTTTATGTCAACGTCTTCTTTTAAGTAATCGCCGCCAAAAGCCAGCTCATGATTTCCCTTGACCCAGTGAACGCTGTCGGCGATGTGATAATCGTGCCGATTAACCTGCGTCGGGTGCCCCGAACTGATGGTGAAGTATCCCGAAACTGTGATCTGTAACTCCGGGGGAGTCGTGCTTGCGATCGGAATACCCAGGCTGTTGAGACTGAATGGCGCTCCGCTCGTGATGGTGCCATTGTTGCGGTTATAGGAAAAGATAAAGCTGTTGAGAAGCTTCGGCGTGATCGTATAGGTGTCGCTTGCGGCTGCCCCTTGATCAAAGAGATCGAAGCCGCGGTTGGAAGTCAGAATATTTGTGCTGCCGATCACAGCGTCCTTTCCGTACCGCGAATAAAGATACCGTCCGTAAATGCGATGTTTGGTCAGGTCGTAATCCCCACGCACCAGGAACTGATTCTCATGCTCGTTGTCAGGCAGAGAGTAGTAAGTCACGCCGGTGGGTGTGGGAGCCGGAAGCAGACTCATGATTTTTACGCTCGCGGGCGCAAAATCGCTTGTCGGAATTTGATTATTCGGAAACGGAACGCCAGTAAATGGATTGACGAGCTGGTTGCTAACCGACGAAAAATCGCCGCTCAATTGGGCCGCCGTAGGAACCGTGGCTGCGTTTCCATACGTTACATCCCTCGATTGCGTGCCCTGATAAGCACCGAAGAAGAACAATTTGTCTTTGATAATCGGACCACCCAGGCTGCCGCCGAACTGGTTGCGTTTGAGTTGGTCGACCTGCGAGGCGAAGAAATTCCTCGCGTTCAGGTCGCCATTTCTAATAAAGTCGAAAGCCGAGCCGTGGAACTGATTCGTTCCCGATCGCGTGACGGCATTTACAATCGCTCCCGAGCCGCGCCCGTACTCGGCGCTGAAGCTGTTGGTTTGAACGCTGAATTCCTCTAAGGCGTCGGGATTCGGAAACGGATTGTTGACGTTCGTGTACGGATCTTCGTTGCTTCCGCCATCCAGGTTGTAATTGATCATGTCGGTCCGGGCACCGTTCGCGCTGACGGACTGCGCGCCCGGATAGGTAGTGCTCTGAATGGTGTCGGAGCAAGCCGAGAAGTTGCTGACATTCGTGTCAGCCGTTCCTGGCGTAAGCAGAATTAGCGCTGCCGGATTACGTCCATTCAGCGGCAGCTCCACAATGTTTTGCCGGCTAATCACCTTGCTGAGCGTGCCCGACTGCGTCTGCACCATCTCGGCGTTGGACTGAACCGTTACCGTCTGGGAGGAGCTGCCGATCTTCAGACCTATCGGCACGCTGACCGACTGGTCCGTCCTTACCTCGATGCCGCGCTGCTCGTACCGTTGAAAGCCCGGCGCTTCCGCTTGCACAGTATAGAATCCGACGGGTAAGAGCGGAAACACGTAGCCGCCATCCGCAGCCGTGGTCGTCTCACGGGTTAAAGCCGTATTGACGTTCGTCGCGACGACTCTCGCGCCCACAATTGCGGCCCCGCTCGGGTCCGAGACGGTGCCTGCGATCGTTCCCGTGGGATCTGCGGCCCAAAGCGCGGCCGGAACCAGAAACAGCACAAGACAAGACAGGTGTAGACGCATAACCGTGCCTGATGACCCCCAGTCCGAGATCAGTTTGTGCGCACACGCGAAAATTGTCAAGCACTTCGCCAGAAGGTTTGTCAGCTAGTAGGTTTTCTGGTAATAGGGGGGGTTTGATGCGCGGAAAGCACCCGCTGCTTCGATCCTTTTTGGCCTAGTGAAGGACGTGTGTATAATTCCACCATGTCGAACCCAGCCGGGGCGCTGCACACCTTTGAGGCTGGGGAGGCACACATCGAGATCTACGCATCCAGCGCAGCCGCAGGTAACGCCGCAGCTGAAAAAGCTGCCCAGGTTATTAATGGCGCGATTTCGAAGCATGGCCGGGCGCGAGTTATCGGTGCGACCGGAAATTCTCAGATCCCTCTGGTGGAGGCTCTTACCAGACGGGATATTGACTGGAGTTCTGTTGAGCTCTTCCACATGGACGAGTACGCCGGTATGACGGCGGACCATCCGTCTAGTTTCCGCTACTGGATTCGAACCCGGATCGAAGAGAAGGTTCATCCATGGAAAACTCATTACTTGCAGGGCGATGGTCCTGATATCGAAGCCGAGATGCGCCGATATGCCGGGCTCCTAAACGCCGCCGCGATCGATGTGGCGTTTGTAGGGTTCGGCGAGAACGGGCACATCGCATTCAATGACCCGCCGGTTGCAGATTTCCATGATCCGGAGACGGTTAAGCTAATAACTCTGGACGATGCCTGCCGCCGACAGCAGGCCGGCGAAGGTCATTTTAAGGACATCGATTCTGTGCCGCCGCGTGCGCTCACGATCACCTGCACTGGGCTCTTTCGCGCTGACGCGTGGGTTTGCAACGTTCCTGATCTGAGAAAAGCCGAAGCGGTCAAGAATGCTCTGGAAGGCCCAATTTCCGAGAGGTGTCCCGCTTCGTTAGTGCGGCGCCATCCTAATTCCTACGTGTTCCTCGATTCTGAATCGGCCTCGCTGCTATCGGTCGGCGCAGCCCGCGCCGGAATTTGAATCTACTCATGAGAAGCCGGAGTTCGTTTGGCAATTTGACGCTTTTCGCAGCGGCAATCCTGGTCTGCTGCTCACACGTCACCGCCGCATCTGTCAAACTGGAGCGCTCGCCAGACAAGATTGAAGTAGCTATCGACGGCAAGCCGTTCACGACGTATTATTTTTCGCCGGTGACCGCCAAACCGTATCTCATGCCTCTCCGCACCGCATCTGGAGTGGTTGTCACACGAGGCTTTCCAGTTGTGAACGACGTTTCCGCGGGAAACCCGAAAGGCTCGTCATTTGAACCCCATCAACGGCCTCTCTACTTCGGGCATGGCGATTTTGATGGTCTCGACTTCTGGCAGGAACCTGTGTTCGACAAGTACTACACTGATCACGGACATCAGGCCTATGGCCACATGGTTCTGAAAGCCGTAGAGCAGACAGACGATGCCGGCGATTCGGCGACGGTCCGCGCACGTTTCACGCTGAACAGCCCTAATAGTCGCGCCATCGGTGAAGAGACGCAATCGTTCACTTTTGGAGGAGACGCGCAGACCCGCACGATCGACTGTGAGTTCGTTCTATACGCGACTAACGGCCCGCTCGATATTGGTGACACCAAAGAGGGCACCTTCGGAATCCGCCTCGCGCCTGAACTGAGCGGGTCGCACGCTCACATGCTGAACTCTGACGGCGCCGTTGGAGAAAAGGCGATTTGGGGAAAGCCGGCCGATTGGGTCAGTTACTCGGGAACGATCGACGGCAAGCCTGTGAGCGTGACGGTTTTCGATTCGCCCAAGAGCTTCCGTCATCCCACTACCTGGCACGCGCGCGCTTACGGTCTTTTCGCAGCGAATCCGTTCGGTATTCGGGAATTTACCAAGGATCCAAATAAGGACGGCAGTTGGACTATTCCCGAAGGCAAATCGCTTACCTTCCGCTACCGCGTTGTCATCCGTGACGGCGAATTTCCAGCATCGGAAATCAGCGAGGCGTATCGCCACTACGCGGGCGAGCAATGAGCCGCCGCCGCTGGTGGATTATCTGGACGCTGTTCTTCTCTACCGCGATTAATTACATCAACCGCCAGACACTCTCGGTTCTCGCTCCGGTGATCTCTCGCGAGTTCCATCTCAATCACAGCCAGCTCTCGAACATCTTCGGCGCATTCCAATTCGCATACGCGGGCACTTGGCTGATAGGCGGTATCTTCCTCGATATAGCCGGTACACGGCTTGGATTGTCCATCGCGGTCATCTGGTGGTCACTGGTCAGCATCGCGACTAGCTTTGCGAATTCTGCTTTTTCGTTTGGAGCATTCCGCTTCCTACTCGGTATCGGTGAAGGAGTCAACTGGCCCGGGGCGAGTAAAGCTGTCGCGGAGCATTTCCCGGCGCAGCAGCGGAGCGTCGCGGTGGCTATCTTCGACAGCGGCTCGAGCGTAGGGGGCGCCGTTGCTGCGATAGTGATTCCCTGGATCGCTTTAAAGATCGGCTGGCGTTTTGCCTTTACCTTCTCCGGTGTCCTCGGTTTTGTCTGGCTGGCCCTTTGGCTGGCCGTCTATCCGCGCCGTCGCCGCTCTACCAGCGTGACCACATCCGCCTCTCTGAATCTCCGCGATGTCAATAGTTGGCTGCCGCTGCTGAAGCGCAGCGACACCTGGGCTGTTGTGATTGGCCGGTCGTTGACCGATCCGATCTGGTGGTTCTACGTCTTCTGGCTGCCGCAATACTTTAGCGACACGCGCGGATTCAATCTCAAGCAGATTGCCGCCTTCACCTGGATACCGTTTGTCGCCGCCGACCTCGGCAACTTCGCTGGTGGGTTGAGTTCAGGGGCACTGGTAAAAAAAGGAATGGCGGTTTTGCGCGCACGCAAGTCGGTGTGCATTGTGAGTTGTATTCCCGTACTGGCCGGAATACCGGCGGTCCTCACCAGCAATCCGTATTCTTCACTTGCCCTTATTTGTTTCGCGCTGTTTGGGTACGCGAGTTGGTCGACTATGGGCCTCACATTGCCGTCAGACCTGTTCCCGTCCGAAGTAGTTGCTACGGTGACCGGATTGTCCGGACTCGCTGCCGGGCTGAGCGGCGCTGTATTCACGCTGCTTGTGGGAATCCTGGTGGACCGCTTCTCCTATATCCCGGCGTTTGTCCTCGCTGCGACCTTGCCAGTCCTCGCAACACTCAGCATTGTGTTCCTGATCCGTCGCGAAGGCCAACCGGACGCCCCCGTGGCGCCTTCGGGGCCGTTGCTCGAAACCGTCTGAGGCAGGGCGATGGCTTCGTGTTTGCGCGTGTGCTCCAGACGCGAATGGTTACTCGGCACCGCCGCGTGCACCCTCGTTCCGAAGCTGCGCGCGTCCGACCTTTCCGGTTTCTATTCCCGTGACTATTCGAAATGCCTGCCGGATTATCTATCCACGCTGGCGCGCGCTGCGTATGAAAAGCGCAACGCCCAGCTCGCCATGCTCACGACTCAGGCCGCAATTCGCGACCGCCAGCACTGGGTTCGTCAGACATTTTGGAAATTGATCGGCGGCGAACCGGAGCGCACGCCTCTGAACCCGCAAGTTACGGGTCAATTCGAACGAACGGGTTACCGTCTCGAAAAAGTCGTCTATGAAAGCCGCCCGCGCTTGTTCGTCAGCGCGAACCTCTACGTGCCCTCGACAGACAAAGCACCTTATCCGGCGGTCCTTTTTCAAATGGGCCACTACTACAGCGGCAAGGCGTACGCCAACTATCAAAAATGCTGCCAGGGACTCGCCCGGCTTGGGTACGTTGTTCTCGCGTTCGATCCCATGGGACAAGGCGAGCGAATCGCGTATCCCGATGCCTCCGGCACCAATACGCGCCTGGGTTCGGCTACGGACGAGCACGATGTTCCAGGCAAGCAGCTTCTCCTGCTCGGGGACTCCTCTTCGCGCTACCAGGTCTGGGATGCGGTCCGCAGCTTGGATTATCTGGCTAGTCACGAGCTGGTTGAT
>JAFATG010000164.1 GCA_019244055.1 Acidobacteriaceae bacterium
GGGGAAGAACTAGATGACGGACGCGCTCACTCGTCACTACGCCACTGCGCTCGCGGACGCGGTATTCGCCCCCAATTCGGGACTTTCCCCGGCTGATGCTCTTGGCCAATTAAAAGAGGTCGCTTCGGTCGTTACGGCTTCGAAGGATCTCGAACGGGCCATGCTGTCGCCCGCCGTCACAAAATCGCGCAAGCAGGCCGTCATCGCGCGCATAACGGACGATATCGGCGTGCACCGGCTGATCCGCAATTTCCTGTTGGTCGTCATTGCCCATCGCCGGATCAAAGACCTGAGCGACATAGTTAAAGATTTTGAACTGATCGTGGATGAGCGAACGGGCTGGATGCCCGCCGAAATCGCTTCCGCCCGCGAACTGAAACCGGAGCAGCGCAAAGAAATAGAGCGCGCGCTCGGAACCAAGCTCGGTAAATACATCCGGGCGCATTACCAGGTCGATCCTGCGCTCATAGGCGGAGTGCGGGCCCGCATCGCATCGAAAGAGTACGACGCGACGGTTCGGGGCAAGCTCGAAAGCATGCGCCAGCGCCTGGCGGCTAACGCCTAGAAGGGTTCTAGAAAGATATGGCTCAAATCAGAGCAGATGAAATCTCGCGTGTGCTGCTGTCGGAGATTCAGAACTTCGACGCAGTAGCGAACGTATCGGAGACAGGCTCCGTCATCAGCGTGGGTGACGGCATTGCGCGCGTTTACGGCCTCGAAAACGTGATGGCCGGCGAGCTGGTTGATTTCGGTAACAATGTTGTCGGCATCGCCTTAAATCTTGAAGAGGATCAGGTCGGCGCGGTGCTTCTGGGCGATTACACGAATATCAAGGAAGGCGACCAGGTCAAGCGTACCCGGCGCATCATGTCCATACCCGTTGGCGAAGCGATGGTCGGTCGCGTGGTCAACGCGCTTGGGCGACCTATCGACGGTAAAGGGCCGATCGACACAACCGAGTTCAATCCCTTAGAGCGCCTCGCTCCGGGAGTAGTGGATCGCCAGCCGGTTAAGCAGCCGGTCCAGACCGGGATCAAAGCTATTGACGCCATGGTGCCGATCGGACGCGGCCAGCGCGAGCTCATCATCGGTGACCGCCAGACCGGCAAAACGACCGTGGGGCTCGACACGATCATCAACCAGCGCGGACAGGAGATGATCTGCATCTATGTCGCGATCGGCCAGAAGCGCTCCACGGTAGCCCAGGTCGTTAAGATTCTCGAGCAACACGGAGCGATGGATTATACCGTCGTGGTCGCCGCCACCGCCTCCGATCCCGCTCCAATGCAGTACATCGCTCCGTATGCGGGCTGCTCGATCGGGGAATACTTCCGCGATTCCAAGCGGCACGCTCTCTGCATTTACGACGACCTTTCGAAGCACGCCGCTGCCTATCGTGAAATTTCGCTGCTCCTGCGCCGTCCACCCGGACGCGAAGCGTACCCTGGCGATGTTTTCTATCTGCATAGCCGCTTGCTGGAGCGCGCCGCCAAGCTCTCGGACAAAATGGGTGGCGGTTCTTTGACAGCTTTGCCGTTCATCGAGACGCAAGCGGGCGACGTCTCGGCTTACATTCCAACCAACGTGATTTCAATCACCGACGGCCAGATCTACCTCGAAACTGATCTGTTCAACGCGAATATCCGCCCGGCTATCAACGTTGGCCTCTCGGTCAGCCGTGTCGGCGGCAGCGCGCAAATCAAAGCGATGCGCGCCGTGGCGGGCAGCCTTCGTCTCGAGCTCGCGCAATATCGCAACCTGGAAGCGTTCGCTCAGTTTGGCTCTGATCTTGACAAGGCCTCGCAGGATCAGCTCAGCCGTGGAAAGCGCTGGGTGGAAGTTTTGAAGCAGCCCCCCTATTCGCCTATTCCCGTTGAAAAGCAGGTCTCAATTCTGTTCGCCGGCGCAAACGGCTATCTCGACGACATGCCCATCGAGAACATCCGCCGCTTTGAAACGGAGCTCTACAGCTTCCTCGATAACAGCAAGCCTGATGTACTGGAAGCGATCCGCGAAAAGAAAGAGCTGAACGACGATATCAAGGGCCGCCTCAAGAGCGCGCTGGATGAATTCAAACAGCGCTTCCAGAGCACTGACGAGAAGAAGCCTCCCGCTCCCCCTGCGGCTAAAACGCAGCCTAAGCCCTCGGGCACGCCGGCCGACAACGGTGCTCATTCAGGCGCTCGCGCGACTGAGGGAAGGACGCCCGCGCGAGTCTGACTGAATGCCGAGTTTGATCGACCTCCGGCGCCGCATTCGTAGCGTCCGGAACATGCAGCAGATCACCAAGGCCATGAAGATGGTCTCGGCGGCTAAGCTGCGTCGGGCTCAGGAGCGCGCGGTAGCTTCGCGGCCTTACGCCGGGATGCTCTGTCGCATGCTGTCGCACGTGGCTGCTGCCTCTAGTGGAATCGATGAAGCGGCGGACCTCGCGCTATTGCAAGTGCGCGAAGAGAAGCGCATTCAGTTGATCGTGGTGAGTAGCGATACCGGCCTTGCCGGCGGCTTCAACTCCAATCTGCTCCGCATGGCCCAGCGCTTCGCGGACGAGCATCGCGAAGCCGAGCTGAAAATTGAAGCCATCGGGCGCAAGGGGCGCGACTACTTTCGGAAGCGTAATTTCACGCTTAGCGGCGAACACGTAGGCATAGTGGATAAGCCGAAGTACAATGATGCCGCCGCCATCGCCGACCGCATGATCGAGGCCTACCGCAACGCGGAGGTCGATGCGGTCTACATCGCGACCAACGAGTTTAAAAACGTAATGGCGCCGCGCCTCGAGCTTCGCAAGATCCTGCCGGTCGAGCTGCCTGAGGACCAGCCGGAGCAGCAGATTGACTATATTTTTGAGCAACCACCTCACGAGTTGCTTCGAGTGCTGCTGCCGCGCTATGTCGAAATGGAGATTTACCGGTCAATGCTCGAATCCATTTCCGCTTATCACGCGGCGCGCATGACAGCCATGGATTCGGCCTGTTCCAATGCCGGCGATGTGATCGACACCTTGACGCTCAAGCTGAATCGGGCCCGCCAGGCGAACATCACCCGCGAAATTATCGAAATTGTCAGCGGCGCCGCGGCGCTAGGTTGAAGCGCAATCGCCTCTCTACAAGTCTTTAGATTACGGAGTTCTTATGCCAGAAACAGCAGTAGCGGAAGGTCACGTCATTCAGGTGGCCGGTCCCACCATCGAAATCCAGTTCCCCGAAGGGCACCTTCCCAAGTTGTTCAACGCGGTGCATGTGACGAGCGACGGGTTCGATGTCCCGGTGAAGGTCGACATCACCGCCGAAGTGGCCCAGCACATCGGCGAAGGGCGTGTCCGCACCATTGCGATGGAGCCGACCGACGGCCTGGTACGTGGCATGAAAGCGGTCGATCTGGGCGAGCCCATCACTATTCCGGTTGGTAAGCAGACGCTCGGCCGTGTATTGAATGTGCTCGGTCAGCCCGTCGACAATATGGGCCCCATCGAGACCGACAAGCACGCTCCCATTCACCGGATGGCGCCTGAGTTCGAAGAGCAAGCCACCAGCCTCGAGATGTTCGAGACCGGCATCAAAGTCATCGACCTTCTGGAGCCCTATCTGCGCGGCGGAAAAATCGGCCTGTTCGGCGGAGCCGGCGTTGGCAAGACCGTCATCATTCAGGAGCTCATCAATAACATCGCGATGAAGCACGGCGGGGTTTCCGTTTTCGCCGGAGTCGGTGAGCGCACGCGCGAAGGGAACGATCTCTGGCTCGAGATGCAGGAAGCGGGCATCGTGGATCCTCACGATTGGCAGAAATCCAAAGTGGCGCTGGTGTACGGCCAGATGACCGAGCCGCCCGGCGCGCGCCTGCGCGTGGGCCTCACTGGTCTGACCGTTGCGGAATATTTCCGCGATCAGGAAGGGCAGGATGTGCTGCTCTTCATCGACAATATATTCCGCTTTACCCAAGCGGGTTCAGAAGTCTCGGCTTTGCTGGGCCGCATGCCTTCCGCGGTGGGCTATCAGCCAAACCTCGCTACCGAGATGGGCGATCTGCAGGAGCGCATCACCTCAACCAAGCGCGGTTCCATCACCTCCGTCCAGGCCATCTACGTTCCTGCCGACGACTACACCGATCCCGCGCCGGCCACCACCTTCGCTCACCTGGACGCCACTACTAACCTCTCGCGCGCGATTTCCGAGCTTGGCATTTATCCGGCCGTCGATCCGCTGGCTTCGACTTCGCGCATTCTCGACCCGAATATTGTTGGGCGTGAGCACTACGATGTCGCCCAGCGCGTGAAGCAAATTCTGCAGCGCTTTAAGGAACTGCAGGACATCATTGCCATTCTCGGCATCGACGAGTTGAGCGATGAAGATAAACAGGTCGTTGCTCGTGCCCGCCGTCTTCAGCGCTTCCTCTCACAGCCGTTCCACGTTGCCGAACAGTTCACCGGCCGCCCCGGCAAGTACGTCAAGCTGGAAGACTCGATTCGCAGCTTCAAGGAAATCGTCGAAGGAAAACACGACAATCTTCCCGAGCAGGCTTTCTATATGCAAGGCACCATCGAGGATGTGCTTGACGCCGCCGAGCGCATGAAGGGCTAAGCGCTGAGCGATGGCCGAAACATTTCAACTCGAAGTCGCGACGCCCGAGAAACT
>JAFATG010000215.1 GCA_019244055.1 Acidobacteriaceae bacterium
GATCTAAAACGTGCGGCGCCGGCGATTTCCGGGAGCGGTGTGCAGGCGGCGAGAATCAGCACGCTTAAGCCTGAAAGATAGCTCTTGGACAGAATGGACCAGGCGCGACGAGCATCTCCGGTCAGATAGATGATCAGCGCGAAGAAGCCCACGAATGGCACAACAAACAGCGAGATCCGAAGGATGCGCCAGGAGGGAAGGCGCGCGGCGATAGTAATCAGGACTAAGATCGCGAGCGCAGAGCATAGCTGGACGACTGATGGTTTCGGAACCAGCGCAATCGCGACGACAAACGCGAGTAAAAGAATGAGCTTGATGCGCGTATCGATCCGGTGAACGACACTGTTCTGAGTACTCCAGCGCGCGAGGCTAGCGTGACGCAATCAGTCCTCTAAGGTATGGATTCAGGAATACGACCGGCGCATCCGGCCGAGAAGATGATCGCCGATTGTGCAGATCGCGTAAATTGCCGCTAAACCCGCAAGTCCCGCGATTGCGCGGCTGAACCAGCCATCGCCCAGTGCATGGACCTGGTAATTGCTGACCGGTGAGTGCAGCACGGCGTGTCCTAACGGCATTCCGAGGGCGTTCGCCAAGTGCTGCAGCCCATCGGGGAGCGTGGAAGCGATCAGAACGCTTCCAGCGGTAAGCACCAGAGAAGCGGCTGCAATTGCGCCGGCAACTTTTCGCCAGCCCGTCCCGGCCGAAGTTCCGGGCTCGGCACTAAGACCGGTTTCTGCAACACCAGGATTGAGGCGGCTGATAGCACGAAGGACGGACACGGTGATCGCGCCTTCCAGGACGGCGTTGATAGTAAACAATCCCAATGACGCTTCGAGCAAAGTCGCGGGCATGCGAATGCCGGAAAGGGTTAACTCGGTCAAGGCCAGGATTCCGCTGACGAGGACCGAGCACATCCCGCCAAGGAAAACACCATAAGAGCGCCATTTCGACCGGAAGAGGGCGCGTGCAGGGAGATATCCGCAAAGGACGCCCATCAGTGCCATGTTGAGGACGTTGGCACCCAGCGCGAGGACGCCGCCGTCCTGAAAGATGAGCGCCTGCACGATCAGGATGGCGGTTACCACGAGCGCGGCGGCCCAGGGGCCGAGCACACAAGCTAGTAAGGTTCCACCCACGAGGTGTCCGCTGGTTCCCATGCCGACGGGGAAATTAATCATTTGCGCGGCGAAAACGAACGCGCCCATAACACCGAGCAGCGGGACGCGGTTGTCAGTGGTCGTTTTCTGCGCTTGCCGCGAGATGTAAGCAATAGATGGAATCGCGACTGCGTCGAGGCTGGCCCACACCGGAGGCGATAAGAAATTGTCCGGAATGTGCATAACCGCCTTCATTCTCTCACTCGGAAAAAGGAGACAACGGTAGCATCGTGCATGTATGATCCTCGGGATCGGCACGGATCTGGCGGAAGTGGCGCGCATTCGCGAAAGCATTGAGCGGTTTGGCAACCGGTTTCTGGATCGAATTTATACCGAGCGGGAGCGGGCCTACGCCAGCAGCAAAGCCAATGCCGCGGAGCGATTCGCGGCGCGCTTCGCAGCCAAAGAAGCGGGGATGAAGGCGATCGGAACGGGCTGGCGCGGCGGGGTCACCTGGAAAGACTTCGAAGTGACGAACGAACCCTCTGGGCGGCCGATCTTACGGCTCTCAGGGGTTGCGAAGCGCATTGCCGAAACTATGGGCGTCGAAAGGATTTCGATATCGCTCACGCACACGGCGCAAATGGCGTTTGCGGTGGTCATATTAGAGGGGCGACCTAGCTAGTGTCCGCAAGGGCGTTGAGCTCACTAGTAGTAGCTACCCATCATTGTTGCGGGTTCAGAATAGACATGACCGGCTCTCCGTTAGGAATATCGCCGTCCATGCCCCATTGGTGAACCGTGGAGGTTCCGTTACCGCTAAAGGTGATGTACCAGTTACCTTCTGTTGGCCGCCAGATTGCATAGTCCGCTTTGCCGTCCCCGTCGAAGTCGCCAGAAACAGGAATATCGCCCGGCAGTCCCCATGGAGCGACAATAACGTCTCCAGTGCTGCTGAGCTTTACCCACCAATTGCCGTCGGAAGGCCGCCAGATCGCGTAATCGGTTATTCCATCGCCGTCAAAGTCTTGTGGCATTGGGATGTCTTGGGGCAAACCCCATTGATAGACAGTCGCTTGGTCCGAGCCGCTGAATTTTACATACCAGTTACCCTCAGACGGCCTCCAGATCACGTAATCCGTTTTCCCATCGCCGTTGA
>JAFATG010000235.1 GCA_019244055.1 Acidobacteriaceae bacterium
TAGTTCAACAAAGAGGTTTTTGGCGCCAAAGATTTCAGCTAATCGCTTAAGTCTTCGCCGAGCCTCAGTGATAGCGGCTGGTCCTTCTAATTGCGCGAAAACCTGCGCGAGTGGTCCCTCATCTCCGCCGGTCAGGCAAACTAGCCCTTTGGCATACTCGGCAAAATTCTCTGGAGTTGCAAAGGGATGCTCGGGCTTACCCGGCTTGGTGTCCCGAAATTTTGTGCGAGTAATTAAACGGCACAGGTTTTGATATCCGAGCCTATTTTCCGCCAGGAGTGTATACCGGCCATCCTTAAACGAATTGATTTCAGCGCCGATCAATGCTTTAATGCCGAGCTTTTTAGCAGCTAAATGAAAGCGCGGCGCCCCATACACGCCATGGGCATCGGTAATTGCCATGGCGTGCTGCCCGATTTCCGCACACCGGGACATCAGGTCTTCGGGCAGGGATGCTCCCTCTAAAAAAGAGAAGGCAGACCGGGCATGCAGTTCAACGTACGAGGAGGGCATGGTTCTGCAACAGCAACCCAGAACCAGTATAGGAGAACAAAAGGAGAATAGAGTGGGTTAAAGTGCGGCGATCAATCCGGTATCACATCCGGCACCAGATCGTATTCGTTCCGGCATAGCGAAGATATGTTCCAGCATCTGGACAAGCCCATTAAAATCATCCGGCTTGGTGTAAAACCCCTGGACACCGAACTTCGAGGCGCGTTCGACATCTTCCGGGGCATGGGAGGACGTCACAATTACGATTCGTAGACCCTGTAGCGATGGATCGGCGCTAATGGTGGACAAGAAATCCCAGCCATTCATCCTCGGTGTATTCAGATCCAGGAGCACGATGTCGGGCCACACAGGATCACTCAAGCGCATCTCACGCAGAAAATAGAGGCCTTCCTCGGAATCCAAACACCGATGCACTCGGGCTGGAATGGATGCTTGGTCCAAAGCGCGCCTTAACAGGTATGCGTCCGCATTGTCATCTTCGATATGCAGGACTCGCCAATCTTGTACGAGAAATGAGCGGTCACGGCTCGATGCGAGTTCCGGTTCTATGTCAAGGTGCTCGCGTTTATTTATATATGGCGCCGACTCATCGTGGCGCCGCACTATCCGGTCGAAGTGATCGTGAGTTTCCGGACCCATTCGGGATATTGAGAGTATCTGCTATATGGGTCACTTAAGCAAGCACTTTGCATCCGATTTGCATTTACTTTTCAACAGAAAAATATTCTCCAAAAAATTGCACTTATATTGTGGTTAAAAATATTAATTGTTTCGGAAAGCTACCAGGGTTTTTACGCATCTGGAGCTTGCTCTTTTGGGCTCTGCGGAACGGCGAGGAAGCTGAGCGCAAAGAAAACAAGCGCGAGCCTTCCCAGCAGCCCGGCTCCCGCCAAATAGACCCAGACAAATCCGAGCGGGGTTATCAGAAAGAGCGCCAGCAAGCGTTGCCAGTTGCGATCGGCTTGCTCTTGCATGATAAGCAAGGCCGGAAGAAGGATGGCACAGTCTGCAATGTAAGTATGATGGCTGATCAAGATTCCGCCGGCCAATACCGCCCCAAAGGACCACGCCAGATTGCTGCGCCGGATAACGTACCAAACGAGCGCGCACACGATCAACGCGCCAGCTATTTCCCACGGCAGGCGGCCATTCACTAATCCGTTCAGGTTGGGCATCGCTGCCAGGCCTCGATTGGTCTGCGGAAGAGTCGCTGCTCCCCAGAATGCCGGTAACCACTTGGGTCCGGCGGCAAGGAAAGAGAGCGCAATTAGAACGCTGCCTCCCGCGAGTAAGCCCGCACCGAACCGCCACATCCTGCGCTCGAGCACAAGAAGAGGAAGGAGCAGAAACAGGTGAGGCTTGATCGCGCAGAGACTCAAGGCGGCTCCCGCCTGAATCGGGCGGTTGATCTTTAGAAGCATGAGGCTCACGGCTGTCAATCCCAGCAGCAGCGCCAAATCCTGCCCGAAGACGAAGCTCCCGAACAGCGGCATGGACCAGCAACAAGCTACGGCCGCGGCTCTGCGGTCCGCAGCAGGAAAGAACCACACAAAGGCGGCCACGGCAGCCAGCATCAGCATTTGAAACGCCTCGAAGGCCTGCTGGTATGGCAACTGGGCGAGCGGCCATAGGATGGCGGCGTAAAACGGCGGCCGAATGAACAACCGTTGTGAGTTGTTATGACCGATCGCGTCGCGCTGCACCGCGAGAACATGCAGCGTGTCGTACAGGTGCCCGGTGCCGCACAGCTTGCCGCCGGGGTACAGGCCGAGGAAGTCAGTATCGGGAGTGTAGTGGAGGAATGGTAGGTACAGGACTGCGTTCACCGCCAGTCCCGCGAAGCACAACAGGCCACACCGCAGATTTCGCGAACTCCAGGCCAGCTTTGCCGCCACACGCCAATTCACCGTTGCCCTCAATTACAAGGGCTGGCGAATTCGGGAAAATCTCAGGACGGCGAATCAGTCCGTGTGGAAGACCTCTTCCATGTCCGCCCACCACTCGCCCGGTTTGCGAGTCGGAAGCGGCTCCTGCATGGGCTCCATAATGGCCCACCACTCCTGAGTTTTCTTATCCGCGGCCATCTTCGCACGGTCCGCCTGAATGTTCTGGCCGTGATATTCGAAGTAGCCGAACAGGAAGTTGTCTTTGAAAAAAATTGAATAGTTTCGAATGTGGCACTGGCGAATGGTGTCCAAGACTTCAGGCCAGACCGCCTCGTGATACTTACGGTATTCGTCGACAGCTTCCGGCTTGAGCCGCAGCACCATTCCGAATCGTTGCATTGCTAATGTACCCTTGGACATAATACGCAAGGAGTCGGCCGTCATTGGTTTCGGCCCGCCTGAACAGAGGTGCTCACTTGATAACGAACAATTCCGCTATTTCGGCGAAACCACCGGCGCAAGGTCCTCATGAGTTGTTCCCCAAAGGAGCAATCCTTCCCTTCATTCTGGTCACCGCGCTCTTCTTCCTTTGGGGAATTCCGAACAATCTGAACGACGTGCTCATCCGCCAATTCATGAAGTCGTTCGCGATCACGCGCCTCAAAGCCGGGTTGGTGCAATCGGCCTTCTATTTCGGCTATTTCGTGCTTTCGGCGCCGGCCGCGCTTGTGATGCGAAAGTACGGATACAAAGTGGGCCTGGTGTTCGGGCTCTTCCTCTACAGCGCGGGAACCTTTCTATTCTGGCCGGCTGCAATTGCCCAGAGCTACGGATTCTTTCTTTTCGCGTTATTCGTGATCGCCAGCGGACTCGCGTTTCTCGAAACGGGTTCAAGTCCGTTCATCGCGCAGCTAGGAGATCCGGCGAGTTCCGAGCGCCGCTTGAACTTCTGTCAAGCGTTCAATCCCTTGGGCTCGATTACAGGCGTGCTTGTGGGAACAGCCTTCATCTTTTCCGGGATTGAACTGACCGCGCCCCAGATCAATGCGATGAAAGCCGCCGGGCAATACGCACCCTACCTGCGCCACGAAACCATGCGGGTCATCACTCCCTATCTGGTGCTCGGCTGCGTAGTCGTGCTGTGGGCTTTTCTGATCATCCAGACGAAGTTTCCCAAGATCGGCGAGGAAGCTGACGCCACCGGGGCGGTTGATCACGGTCGATTTTCAGATCTTTTGCGCTATCCGCATTTCCTGGAAGCCGTTCTCGCGCAGTTCTTCTACGTGGGCGCCCAGGTCGGAACCTGGAGTTACTTCATTCAATACGTCCAGGAATACGCGCACCTGCCGGAAAAGACCGCCGGTTATTTTTTGACGGGGACGTTGGTTGCCTTTGCTGTGGGCCGGTTTACCGCGACCTATCTGATGCAGTTCATTCGCCCGAATGTCCTGATGGGCGTTTATAGCTTAGTGAATGTCGCGCTAGTGGCGATCGGCGTATGGTATCCGGGTTGGCTCGGCCTGTGGGCGATTTTCCTGACGAGTTTTTTCATGTCCCTCATGTTTCCGACGATTTTTGGGCTCGGTTTGAAAGAACTCGGACCGAACACGAAACTGGGCGGATCGCTGATCGTGATGGCGATCATCGGCGGCGCGGTATTCACGCCGTTAATGGGATGGCTCTCGCAGGCGCTGAGCATGGCTAAGGCAATGCTGGTGCCGCTGGCTTCTTACCTGTTCATCGCCTATTTCGCATTCGTCGGTTCAAGGGTACGGGTGCGTTCGGCTGTCCGAGGCTGATGAAGCTGCTGCAAGTTTCTGCCGAGTATCTGTTCTGCTTGCTTCTTGCTTAGACCCAGCTCATAGAGAGCAGTCGCCTGCTGTTCGAGAATCGAGGCCTGCCAGCCACGCGGAAAAAAGCTCGAATCCGTACCAAATAGAAGGCGCCCGGTTCCCACCACATCGATGGCGCGGCGGAATACGGACCGAAAATCGAGAGATTCGTACGTCATCCAACGATTGGAGCTCGACGTGTCAAGCCAGACATTCGGGCACAGATCGGCAAGCATCAATGCTTCGCGAAACAATCCAGCGCCAAAGTGCGGAACGACAAAGCGGATCTGCGGAAACTGCAAAGCGACCGGATGAAGATCGAGCGGATTGGAATATCGCAGATCAAACGGACAGGGCAGTCCAAGCTTCGTGCGAACACCGACGCTCAGCGCTCCGCAATGGATGAAGACCGCGAGATAGTGCTCGCTTGCAACGTCGAGCACGGGCCGGACCCTGGCATCTGTGATCGAGTATCTGTGCATTGCAGGGAACAGGCACACGCAATGCAGGTTCGGACTCGCCGCGGCTGCCTTGAGACGGTCCAGCGCATCGGGCTGCAGCGGGTCAAGCATGAAATAACCAAAGAACCGGTTTGGGTGGGCGGCAACTGCGGCTGCCACGCTAGCCTCGTCACCGGGGACGCTCGCGATCAGGCACGCCCGCGAAAGGCCGAAACGGTCCAATTCCGCCACCCATCGCGCGGCCAGCGCTGCGGGGTTTTCGGGAGGGATCTCCCAATTCAGTAACGGGCCCAGTGCTTCGGCGCTTGCTACTCGCCTCTGCTGCGCCAGTCCCGAATAGAAGCGATGCGAGAAGAAGTGAACATGCGCATCATCGACCGGCAGCTCTCCCCAAGGCGTGTGGGCCATCGAGAACGATGATAGCGGGCGGGGCGGATTCTAGTGCCCGGGGAGCGGATTGAACTCCGAAATAATTTCTCGAAAGGACGGAAGCTTCCGGAGCCCAGCGGACCCGCATCAAGCGCCAAATTTGCGCTCAAATTTCGCGACGACTTGCCGACCAAGCTCCTCAACCTCGGTACGCTCCAGCTACTTGCCGCAGCCGGTAATGTTGGAACTTCGCGATTGATCCAGCTGCTATCACACTCAACCCTACAAGGACCCAAGTCGCCGGTTCCGGTATTTGAGTCGGTACCAGAACGCTTCCAGTCGTCAAGAAGCCATAGCTGACTCCGTCAGCTTGCGGCACCGTAAAGAATTCCAACCCGCCGTTCCGGTTGTAATCTGGCGCGTTTAATAGCACAGCCAAAGTTGCAGTGGCTTGACTTGCTTGAATAGGACTATCAGTAAAGGGGAGATCGATATTTGGGAAGAGGACCGGAGGTACTTGCCGGGAAAAAAGGGCGATGTGTGTTGGCTCATGGGCAGAGGGAACAAAACTTATGGAACCGAACGTTCCCAAACCATCAGTTCTCATACCGACGTTTGATCCGTTAAAGCTGAAAGGCGAAAAGGTGGAGAGATCATTAAAAATCAAAAACTCCTGAATCGCAGCTGAATTCTGATTCAGGATCATTTGATAATAGAATCCAAGCTGCCCGCTGGGGTCGCGAAACACGGCTGAGATCAAGTTCCCGCTAATGGCACGTTTAACGGGCCCCCAACTTCCGACATTTGGGCAACCGCGCCGGCAAGAAATGTTCCTGGATCGCCGGAGAATATTTCAATCGTGCCGGGGCAAGACGGCGTATTCTCGCCTACGCAGCTTGGACCAGGAACGGTCGTCAAAACTGTGGCAGATGATGCCCCTGCAGTAAGAGCGATCGCAATTGTAACGCTTAAAAGGAGCTTGGTCATATCCCCCTCGATTCACCAGGAGGCGCAGCCGATACTATTGCAGCCATAGACGCTGCAGCCCGTCCAATTGGTGGGTCTATCGTATCGCGATCACCAGGGTTCGTCAATTGGGGAGAGGGCTTTGGTGATGTCAAGCGGCGTGTGTAAAAACTCTGAGGGTGCGAGTTTGCCATTCCAGGTTGAAACGATGAAAGATCGAATAGATGATCCGATCGACGCTGGCCACGTTCACAAAGCACACCATGGGTCGAGTGCGCCGCCGGACCTCTACAAAAACACGCTCGATGATGTTGGTGGTGCGAAGTTTGCGCCACAAGTGCCGCGGAAAACGGAAGAAGCTCAGTAGTTCAGGTAGGTCCTTCTCGAGTTGCTTGACCATCACGGGATAGTCCTCCTTCCAGCGTTTGCGAAAACGGCGGAACAGCTCGCGGGCCTCGCCTGCCGAGCCGGCCAGATAAATGGCCTGAGCGCCTGCTTTCAGCTCGTCGTAATCGCGTTTCCTGGCCTTCTCGAGGATGTTGCGCATCTTATGGA
>JAFATG010000269.1 GCA_019244055.1 Acidobacteriaceae bacterium
TGCCAAACCGGGTATGGACACGGGAAGTTTGCCGGTGATCGGGATCTCGCCAAGAATGGCCCGCGCGGCAGCGACTTCCGAGGTGCTCGCGCTGCTGAAGGTGGCCACATAACTGGACACATTCGGAAAATCGCGTACCAGATAGGGGTTGCCGAGCGAGATCAAAGCGACGGGCGCGGAACATTGCGTCAGGTCTTTGAGAAAGTCATTGAGACCGCCTTCGAGGGAGACACTTCCCCGGTTGGCCGCGACCGTGACGAAGCCTGCCACATACGTCTGATGGCATGCGCCGGCGCTGGCGACGACATCTTTCAGGAAGTCAGCGGGGCTATGGGAGCTGACGATGTAGGTCTTGAGCCCGGGCACCTGGTGCTCTAAAGTGCCGGCGAGGACTTCTCCCCGCAAGGAGAATTCATTTTCGGTCATAACGACCAGACACGAGCCGCCAGTTGGCGGCATCGGGAATAAGTGCCTGTCATCCTTGACCAGCGTGATAGCGCGATTGGCGACCTGCTGAGCGAGGTCATCGAGTTCGGGAGAATCGAGATTATCGCTGATTTGGTCCAGATTGACGAAGCGGCTGCGAAATAGCCCGGCCTTTTGTTTGGCAGCCATGATTTTGGCGGCACTCGCGTCGATGCGCTGCCGCGTGATGCGGCCGCTCTTCACGGCAGCCAGGAGAGCACGAATGCACGCTTCGGGATCACTCGGCATGAGCAGAACGTCCGCTCCCGCTTCGACGGTACGGACGGCAGCTTCGCCCTGGGAATAGAGCGAAGTGATGCCCTGCATCTCGAGCGCGTCGGTGACTACCAAGCCCTTGAAACCGAGCTCATCGCGAAGCAACCCAGTAAGAATATTGTGGGACACGGTAGCGGGGATCGTTTGCGGCTCGATGGCGGGAACTGCCAGATGCGCCGTCATGATGGAATCGACGCCATTCTCGACGGCTGCGCGAAATGGTACTAGCTCAACCGACTCCATTCGGTCTTTCGAAGCGGTTACGGTGGGGAGCTGTATGTGGCTGTCCTGGGCAGTGTCGCCGTGGCCGGGGAAATGTTTGGCACTGACTAGTACATAAGAGCGCGGATCTGAATGAGCGCCTTCAATAAAAGCGGAGACGCCCGCGGCTACAGTAGCCGCGTCTTCGCCAAACGAGCGCACGTTGATGATCGGGTTATCGGGGTTGTTATTAACGTCGGCGTCGGGAGCGAAGACCCAATTCACGCCCAGGGTTCGTGCCTCGCGCGCGGTAGCAGCGCCAAGCTGCCGGGTGGCGCCGGGGTCATGAGCAGCTCCGAAGGCCATGAGGTAAGGAAATTTGGCGGTATCGGCCACGCGCATGGATGCGCCGCGTTCGAAATCGGAGGCGACCAGCAGCGGCGTTCTGGCGAGGCGCTGCGTGTGATTTATGAAAACCGCCATTTCGAAAGGCTGGGCCGGGATAACGTTGCCGTCGCGAATGCGGCCAGCGACGATGAAGCCGCCGACGCGCAAATCGCGGATCCAGTGGGTGAATTTCTGATATTCGGCGTTGGTGGACGGCGGATAGTCGCCATAACCGCGGACCACGATCATCTGCGCGATACGGTCGCGAAGAGACAGGCTACGCAGGAGCGAGTAGCCGGCCGTCGAAGGTCGTGCCGCACTCTTAGGGCTTGACTTCACTAGAGCAGCGCCGGCGGCCGGAGCAGTGACAGTACCGGCCGCAGCCAGACAGAAAGAGAGCAGGGCTCTCGGAAAAGGCATGTCCTCAGGATAGATGAGACGCTCGTGATGACCAGGACCTCGATTTTGTGTGATATGTGAAGGAGGAATGCGAGAGATCTCGGTTTTTAGAGGAATGGAAGCGCTTCTCCAGGATTGCCGCTACTCTTGCCGGAGTTTGCGCAAGTCGCCCGGCTTCGTGGCTGTGGTCGTTCTCTCCCTCGGGCTAGGAATTGCCGCCAACAGCACGATATTCAGCGTGCTGAATGCGGCAGTGTATCGCCCGCTGCCCTACGAGCAATCTGACCGCCTGATGGTGATCTGGCAAATGGTTCGCGGCAAGCCGGAGTCAGAGCACGGGCCGGCCATCGCGGAAGTTGTCGATTGGAGTCAGCAAACTCAGGCGTTCGGAGAAATTGCGCAAACGAGCGGCCGCGAAACGGGTCCACTATCGCGCCTCGGTGCGCCGGAATTGATCAGCGTCCAGTACGTTACGCCGAATTTCTTTCATGTCTTGCGGGTGAAGCCCGAGGCTGGCCGGATCTTTGCTGCGGCTGAAGCCCAAGACCAGGTCCAAACAGTGGTCATCAGTGATTTTTTCGCAAGGCGGCATTTCAAAGGCGTCGCGGATGCGCTCGGCAATACTTTCGATCTCGGCGGCGTCGAGTCTACTGTGGTCGGGGTTATGCCGCCGCAGTTCACGAGCTTTCACGGGCAAAGGATTGACGTTTGGCAGCCCATCAATCCGGCAAGCGCTCGCTATTCAGCACGCAAGGATGCCGGTTGGCTCATGCCGGTGGGTCGTCTGAAACCCGGAGTCTCGGTTACCCAGGCTCAACAGGAGATGCAGGTCATTGCGCGACGGATGGAACAGGCTTATCCGGCGGTCGACAAGGGTATGGAAGATCGCGTGGTTCCCTTGCAGGCAGTGATCTCTGGCTGGGCCCGCATGCTGTATCCGTTGTTTGGCGCAGTCGGTTTCGTGCTGCTGATTGCGTGCCTGAACGTTGCAAATCTGTTGCAGTCAAGAGCCGAGACACGCCGCAAGGAGAAGACGGTGCGTGCTTCGCTCGGAGCTAACAGGCGACGGCTCATACAGCAGCTTCTGGCCGAAAGCGGTTTACTCGCCTTCTGCGGAGGCGCACTTGGTCTCGTCCTCACATATGCCGGTATCAAAATCTTTCTGAGCCTGGCGGGCTGGTTCCCGAATAGCGACAGCATTCGCGTCGATCTACGCGTCGTGCTGTTTACAGCCGTTATCTCGGTTGCCAGCGCTCTCCTATTTGGAATGGCGCCCGCGTGGCAATGGTCGAATCCAGACCTCAACTCAGTTCTCCGGGAAGGCGACCGCCGCACTGTAGCAGGCTCACGACGGCGCATCCGGCAATCGTTTGTGGTGGCTGAAGTCGCTCTTGCCATGGTGTTGCTCGTGGGAGCCGGCTTGATGATCAAGACCGTTCTTCGTATGACGCAGGCTAACCCCGGATACGATCCCGACAACGTCATTACGGCCTTTGTGGCGCTGGCGGAGGGAGGTAAGTATGTGGAGTTGATTCCGGGCGGAGATATGCAAAGAACCACTCCGGCTGTCAATTCTTTTTACGAGCGCCTGCTAGCTGACACGACCGCTTTGCCGGGCGTCGAGTCAGTGGCGACAGTCAGCGCGAATTTTAGAGACAGCAGCTTTTCGATTCTCGGCCGTCCTGCTCCCGCTCCGGAGCACCGTCCCGAAGCTGCCTATGGTGAGGTCAGCGCGGCTTTCTTTCGTACATTGAGAATTCCGCTGAAGAGTGGCCGCTACATTGACGAGTCTGATGGTGCCGATACTCCCTGGGTTGTTGTAATTAACGAAACTCTGGCCAAACGCTATTTCCCCAGTGAGAATCCGCTTGGGCAGCGTTTACTCATGCGGTATGAGTCTTACCACATAGATGAGACGCGGCCCCGCGTGATCGTCGGAGTGGTGGGCGACGCAAAACTGGATGGCCTAGCGGAAAGAGTCTTTCCAACCGCCTACTCCTCCTTTCGCCAGCAAACGGGGATTTTTCCGGGCGGTGCGACGATGGCGCATATCCAGCAGCAGGTATTCCTGAGGATGCATCCCGGGTTATCGAAGAACAGTTCTCAAACAGGTTCAGAATTGCGGCGGGTGAGCGCGAAGATCGACCCCGATCAGCCGGTCACGGACATTATGAGCATGCACGAATACCTGGCTGGCTCTATGGCAGACACTCAGTTCATCACCCATCTGCTAGAGATCTTTGCCGCGATCGCGCTGTTGCTTGCCGCGATCGGTATTTACGGCGTCATATCCTACTTCGTGAGCGAACGGACTCACGAAATAGGTGTCCGGATAGCCTTAGGCGCCGAAAGGTCGAACGTTCTGGGTTTGATAACCATTTTCGGTTTGAGGCTCGCAGTTACCGGCTTGATGTTGGGAAGCCTTTTAGCTCTGGCCCTCACTCGGTTAATAACGCGCTTCCTGTTCGATGTGAGTGCGACCGATCCGGTCACCTTCGTCGCGGTGGCTGGTGTGCTATTGACAATTGCCTTGCTCGCCGGTTATGTGCCAGCACACCGCGCGACGCGAGTTGATCCGATGGTGGCCTTGCGCCACGAATGACTTAACACAGTCTACGCGCTGGAGCGGCTTTTCTGCTTCCGAGCGACGAGCGAGCCGGCCGGTTTCTTCGCGGGATTCAGCAGACGCTTGGCCTGGCGCACGATCTCATCAATTTCTTTCGCGCTTTTGTTCACCACGGCATCGGCGCCAGTATTCTCCGGCTTGAGGCCTAACATGTTGGCAAAACCAGTCAACAGAATCACCGGATTTTTAAAGCCGCACTGACGAAGGGTTGCGATCAACTGCTTGCCGTCCATCGGCTCCATCACCAGATCGGTGATGACGAGATCGAACGTCTTCCCCGCGATCATTTGCAATGCATCCTCGCCGGACCCGGCGTAGCTCACCAGAAAGCCCAACTGCTCCAGTACAGAGCAACGCGCATCCGAACCGTCACGGTTGTCGTCGACGAGGAGGATGGCCGAGCCTTTGGCGCGATTAGAGGGAACAGATCGCATCGCGACATGAGCGAAGGTAGCAGAGCCGTTACCAAACTGTCAACGGATCGCTATCAAAATGAAATGGCAGGAGATCGAGTGCTTGACAGAAACCAATTAACTGGTGTCAGAGCAGGCTAGTCGACTTCGTGGGGTGCCTTATAGCCGGCCTTAGCGATGATCTGATACTTAATCGGCTTGCCTTTCGCATTCACTACGCGGAGCGGTTCGTTCGTCGCGGGATTGATCAGCTCCACTTTGATGCGCCGGAACTTGCCGTCGCGGGCCGTGTTCGTGGGATGGTAGGCGAGCGTGTACTGATCGCGAAGAGCGGTTTCGATCTGCTGAAAAATCGACGGGTATTCCGCCAGAAACCGCGGAAAGAAGCTCAAACCGCCAGTCTCTTTCGAGAAGGTCTTCATTTCGTTGTCCGCCTGGAGAAAGTCCATCTCCCCGATCGGCCCCATCATGCCGTTGGATTCGGCTAACATGCGGGAGACTTGCAGAGTGCTGATGGTGTAGATAGGAACTCCGGACTCCTGGAGCGACTTCCGGGCCTTATCGAAAGTAAGCTTGCTGAAAGTGTCGATTCCGCTGCCGATGTAGAGAATGGCTTTGCGGCCTTCGATGTTCGACATGCGATCCGCCATATCGGTCAGCGCGTCGAATACATTCGATTCGCTGAAGCCAGGAATGCGAAGCTGGCCGAGCGCTTGCTGCGCTTTGTTTTTGTCAGGTGAAAAGTCGGAGAGTATCGTGGTGTGAAGGTCAAAGGCCACGACGGCAACATTGTCGTCCGGTTTGAGCGTGGAGAGAAATCCGTACGAGGCTTGCAGAGTCTCATACCAGCCGTAGCTCCAGAACGCCTGGAACCGCCCGCTAAACTCGATCACCATGCAGATGGTCATGGGAGCTTCGCCTTGGCCGAACTGCGAGATCTGTTGCGGCACGCCATCTTCATAAATGCGGAAATTGCCTTCCGGGATTCTGGGGATGAAGTTGTTGTGATCGTCCAGCACGCTGACATCTACGCCGACCGTCGTGGCTTCAGAGCGAAAAGTCGGAGTGTTCGGCGGCGCTTGCTTCTGCTTTTCGTACTCGGAATGAATGGGGGCCTGATTGGTGTCTGTCTGGTCCGTCTGATCGGGCGTCTTCTTCCTGGGCTTGGCGACGGAATCGCTGCTTTGCGATTGCGGAGTCTCCTGGGCTCCGACTGGCAGAGTGACGAGAGCGGCGAATCCTAGAGCGAGGGCGGCCACGCAACAGACAGCGGGACGACAATTCATACTTACCTTCCTTGCCGGATAAACGAGTGCTTGTCTAACAGCTTAATGGATTGTGCGGTCGCGGTCCTGCCTGCGCAAGTAGACTTCGAACTTCCTTCGAGCGCGCCGGAGCTTCCAACTCTTAAGAGACGTAACCACCGGGGCTCGAAGCTGCGTCTGGAGCCGTTTGCCACGCAACCAAAGAAAACCGGCCACTAATCCGCCCAGATGCGCCATCACAGCCACTCCGGAGCCTTGCCCGCCGGCGATGGACATATAGGACTGCAAGAACACAATCGCACCGATGATCATGACGAAGTACTTTGACTTCATAGGGATAAGGAAGCCGAAAAGTATGGTCTGATCCGGGAACATTAAGGCGTAGGCAACCAAAATGGCGTAGACGGCGCCGGAGGACCCAACGGTAGGCACCCCGATACCGCCGAAAATATACGAAGCGATGATAACGGTAATACCGGCAATGATTCCGCATCCGAGATAAAAGCGGAGGAAGCGGGCAGTTCCCCAGGTACGCTCGATCTCAATCCCAAAGAGCCAGAGCGCTAGCATATTCCAGAGCACGTGGCTGATGCCAGCGTGCAGGAACATATAGGTCACCACCTGCCAGATGGCATAGGTCTGAACGACTTCGACCGGGACCAAAGCAAGATTTTGGAGAAAATTAACGTTACTCGAACGCAGAACGAGGTTGAGAACGAAGATGCCGATGTTGACAATCAGCAGCCATCTCAGCCCTATCGGGAACCGGTTCGAAGGGATGTACCGATTCACGTAAGAGCGCGAACTGAAGGGCATGCTTTCGCGGAATCCTCCTCTGAGAATACCAACATGATAATCGGCTACTCCGTTTGAAGTAGCCCAAGCATATTTATGTCGTAGGACGCAGATTTGGGCTACTGCTCAAGGGCCGTGTGACGCTTGAGAACGCTCGCCGCTAGATTCACCAGGATAGCGATTCCAAGCCAGACTAACCAGTTGGATAATGGCCCAGCGGTGAAGACGAAGGTGTCAGTCCACCCGAGGTTGGCAGCGAGACTCCAGACCGCGAATGCATACGCGGAAAAGATCGCGGGTCCCATCAAAGCGGAGAGAAGTGCCCCGAACTTCTGTGCAGTATCGGCCGCCCAAACCCCGGCACGGGACAATACTGTCGTGGTGGATTGCAGTACAGCTTCAGTGCGCTCCGGATGGATCGCGATTGCGGTTACTCTGGTTTCAGGCATTTCCTTTGTTGCCCTTCTCTGAAAATCCGATGCACGCGAATTGCCGAAAGTTGCGAGTTCGGCAACCGCGGCCATCTTCTTTCTGTCATTGATCCACCGCCGTTCCGAGCGCTGTAAAAAATTCGCTGGCCTATAGAAGGAAAGCTTGGGAATAGGTGGTTTACGAAATACAGAAGAGTACGTACTAAAACAAGAATATTTACCCGGAATAGTGTTCGCGCGAAGCCGCGAAGCGGTTGAGAATTACAGCGAGCACAAAGAGCGCGAGGGAAGCCACCAGCCAGGTCTGCCAGTGCGCAAATGGACCTGAGGAGATGAAGAACGCGGCGGTCCAGTGCTGACCTGCGCCAAGACTCCAGATCGTGATCGTGAAGCCGAGAAGCGCGGCAGGAGTCAGTAACGCCGCGACGGCCATTGCGAAGTTTCGCATGGTCGGACTCCGGTGCGCGGCGCCGCTTTCCCACCGAATGCGAACGACCATGGGCGGAGACCTTCCTTTTAAGCCTAGCAATTGTAGGCGGGGTATAAGAGTCGCTTATACTTTCCCGTAGCAAAAGGAGTTACAACTGACGATGAAGAAGATCAAGACAGCGATTGCCGGAACTGGATTCATGGGGAAGGTCCACACAGAAAACGTGCGCAGGCTACCCAACGTGGAAGTCGCAGCCGTGGTGGGAAGCCGGCCAGAGACGGCGCGCAAGTTCGCCGAGGCCATGAGTATCCCGATTGCAACCGACAATCTCAACGAGGTCTTGGCTAATAAGGAGATTGAAGCGATTCATATCTGCACACCGAACGTGAACCATTACCCGATGTCGCTGGCCGCCATCGAAGCTGGAAAAGCCGTGCTCTGCGAAAAACCGATGACGATGGATGTCGAGGAAGCACGAAAGCTGGTGGACGCGGCGAAGGCCAAGAACGCCGTGAACTGCGTTCAACACAACTTGCGCTATTACCCATCCGTGCAGCAGATGCGGCAGATGGTCGCACACGGCGATCTCGGCGAGATTCTGATCGTGCAAGGAACGTACTCGCAAGACTGGCTGCTGTACGACACGGACTGGAACTGGCGCTTAGACCGCAAGGAGAATGGACCGCTGCGGGTCATGGGAGATATCGGCTCCCACTGGATGGATATGATCCAGCATTTGACGGGGTTATCGATCAGTGCCGTGTGCGCGGACTTAGCCATCTTCCACAAGGAACGCAAGCGCCCGAAGGGATCAGTGGAGACGTTTTCCGGCAAGAAGGCAGTGGCGCAAGACTACCAAAGCTTTCCGATTGACACGGAAGATTTCGGTGCCGTGCTGCTGCATTTGGGAACCAGGGCGCGGGGGGCGTTCACGGTGAGTCAGATGTCTGCGGGTCGGAAGAACAGGTTCGCCTTCGAAATCTTCGGGACAAAAGCGGGCGTCTCCTGGGACCAGGAGTCGCCGGACACATTGTGGATCGGGCACCGGAACGAGCCGAACCAGATCATCGTCAAAGATGCATCGCTGTTCTATCCGGAGGCGGGCGCATTTGCTGATCTGCCAGGCGGCCATAGCGAGGGATACGATGATTCGCACAAGCAGGTGTTCAAGCGCTTCTATGCGAGGGTGGCCGACCCATCCGCTCCGGTCGACTATCCGACCTTTGAGGACGGCCTGCGCGGAATGATTCTGCTGCGGAGCGTGGCCGAAAGCGCGCAGAAACGCGCCTGGGTGGACGTCCCCGCATAAGCGTCAGTTCTCTATGCGACGAGCGCTCTGTTGGCTCTGCCTGGCGGTTCTAGAATTACCGGCCTTGTTGATGGGGCGCTCGAAGCAGATTGAGGCGATCGATCGCGATTGCGATAGTTTGCATGAACTCTTCCGGGAAGCGACTCCGCTGCGCTTCTCAGGACCGAGCCCTTGGATGGAACTGGACGAAGAGCAAAGAGCCGATCCGGGATACGCGGTTGCGCTGGTGTATACTGCCGGGCCGCGAATTCGTTGGGTGTTGCTGCAACTGGCGGACGATGTCGACCGCTGGACGGAGAACGTGGATTACTGCTTCTCGGATGACGGGACGATCGCACGACGAACGCGGCAGTTCGACTCTCGCCAGGCGAATACGGAGCTGAACGAAGTGATCTATTACGCAGGACACCGCGTGTTGAAGGAAAAAGTGCATCACCGCCCGCTGAATGGAGGCCGCGAAGATAACTCCAAGATCGACGATCCCGGCGCGCCCGTCTACTGGACGGTCAACGAATTGCCCTTTCCGTTTCCAGACTTGTGGGAGGGAGTGGCGACTCTCGAAGGGTGCCCGGAACTGCGCGGCAGTATCGAAGCTGGCATGATGGGGCGATGGATATTGCAGGCTGGGAGGGAAAGTATCGCTCGGGCGAACGCGGAGAGGAAGATGCGCCCACAATTCTGCTCGTAGAGGTCGTCGAGAAGCTCGCCGCTGGAACGGCCATCGATCTGGCGTGCGGCGCCGGCCGAAATGCTCTCTATTTGGCGGAGCGAGCTTGGGAGGTCACGGCGGTGGACGGATCGGAAACGGCGATTGATCTGGCAAAGATGCGCGCTGGCGAGCGAGGGCTGCAAGTGCATACGAAAGTTTCTGACCTGACGGCCTCAGATTTCACCATGCCGGCCGATGCGTTCGACCTGGTCCTAATTGCGTATTACCTCCAACGGGATCTGTTTGCCAAAGCCAAAGCGGCGGTACGGCCGGGCGGCTTAATTGTGGCGATCGCGCATATACCCGACCCCGGCCAGGAATGGAGCGAAAAGCGGGCTCGGCCCGGTGAATTGCGCGAGTTCTTCGATGGCTGGGAACTGGTATGGGAATACGAAGGACCCTCGCGCGATCCGGCGCATCAGCGTCCCGTTGCCGAGATCGTGGCGAGGCGAGGCATGGGGGAGGTGCTCTGAGCCTAGCGAATGCCGGAACCAAACGCCAAGGCTCTATGTCTTTCCGCCCTTCCCGTTACAGGTTCCACCACGACTCGCGTGCTTTCTCGTCCGTCCACCAGCACGACGTTGGCCGGCTTGAAATCGCGAGGAAAATGTCCTCTTAATGCACGGCTTCAACAGGAGGTCGCTCGAAATAGGCCAAGACCGGAAGAGGTCGCTGTGCTGATAACGGATCGAAGCACCACAAGCTTGGCCGGTAAGTTTGCTGATTGCAACCATCCGATTACCACGCATGGAGGGGCAAAGCGGCAACTGCAGTTAGTTGGTTCGGGTTGTCGCCCTGCGCGGCGGAGCTGAAGCTCCGCGCTGGCTAAAGCGCCGCCCTCCAACGTTCCAGATAGCGAGGCCGACTCCAACGGCGAGACAAGCCCAGGCGAACCAATCGCCGTGACGCGAGTAAAACGTCGTACCTTCGACAACACCATACTGCACAGGCGACGCGAGTTGCTGATAGGGCGGCAAGGTTCGGATGAGCCGGCCGGCGGGATCGATGATCGCGCTAAATCCGTCGTTGGTGGCGCGGATTATGAAGCGGCGATTCTCGATCGCGCGCATGCGAGCGAGCAGAAGATGCTGTTCGCGGGCCTCAGTGCGACCGAAGTATCCATCATTGGAAAGATTGACGAGAACATCGGCGCCACGCTTCGCGAATTGACGGACGAGGTCCGGAAAAGCCGACTCATAGCAGATGAAAACGCCCAGTTTGTGGCCCGCTGCCGGAAGAACTTTGATGTCGTGCCCGGGAACGAAGTCGCCGGCTTCCTGAGTGATGCGATTGACGAACGAGAAGAGAGGCGGAACGAACTCGCCGAAGGGGACAAGATCGATTTTGTCATAGCGGCCGAGCACGGAGCCATCGGGGCCGAGGAGAAGTGCGGAGTTGAGAGGTTGGTGCTGCCCGGTATAGGCGACGGTGCCGAAAAGAAACCAACCGTGGCGACGGGCAATGGCTTCCGCGTCGTCGCGAAACTCGGGATCGTCGTAATAATACAGTGGCGCGGGAAGCTCCGGCCAAATGACGAGACGGGCGGGAAGAACGTTTGAGAGCATACTAAGACGCTGCTCGGTTTCTTCCTGCAGGAGACCGGTCCATTGGACATCAGTGTCGATGCCGGGCTGCACCAGGAGCGCGCTGCTCTTCGCGGGCATGCCTTCCGGAATCGCTGGAAGAACGTAGAGCAGCGGCAGCAAAAGCACCGGCAGTAAACGGATGCGCGGATAGCGAAGGAGGACGCAAGCGAGTCCGGTAGCGAGCATTGCGAAGACGAACGAAACGCCATAGACCCCGACAAAAGGCGCGAGGCGCAGCGGAAGGGACATATTGATCCCCGCATTGCCGAGATCGAGCCACGCGAAGCCGAAGGTGCCGTGTGTGCGTTCGAGACCGGTCCAAAGAGCGGCGACCGCGGGGATGGCATAGTCACGGCGCAAGAGCGGTCCCGCGAGCCAACTGAATACCGCCAGATGCACGCCTTTCAAAAGCGCAAAGAGACAGAACGACCCCCACCCACCCCAGCGGCCCATGCCGCCGTGGACTTCGAGGACAAATTGAATCCAGGTACAGAGAAAAAACCAGTAGAAAATGCCGGCGACCCAGCCGTAAAAAAATCGCTGCCAGGCATCACGCGTGCGTGCGAGGGCGACGAGCAGCGGAGTGAGTGCCACAGGAGCGAGCCGTCGGATATCGAATTTCGGAAAGATGGCCAACAGCAGAATCGCCGAGGCGGTGCAAAGCAGCGTATGCAGACAGATGCGGCGATAGTAAGGCGGGAAGCGCTGGCCGAGTTGGGAAAGCAGCATCTCTTGCTTCCACGATTGCATCACTTGGATAGCAGAAGGGTTACTCTGAACCGAGGAGGACAACCGAGTGGGCCTATGCCGGATTCACGTTCGCCTGGATCTCGGCATGTGTAGCGCGCTATCTCGCCAAGGATGGCGCGACAGCGTTTATGCCCCTGGTCTCAGTTGCGCTCCTTTTCGTCTCGTATGTGACAGGCCCGCAAGCCGCGAGTGGCCGGCTAAAAATTGCTACGGTTTGAAAGCGAGCAGACCAGACGCGCTATTTGATCCCAATCACCATCGAGTCCGGTCCCACGAGGTGTTCGACGCGAGCATCGCGAAATCCGGCCTCTTTCATCCAGCCGATACATTCAGCGCCGGTGTAATCGAATCCGCCAGCGGTCTCGATCAGCATATTCAGGCTCATCAGAAGGCCGAACGCGTTTTGCGACCGGTCATCATCGATGATGCTGTCATAGACGATCAGAGCGCCTCCTTGCGGAACCGCTTCGTACGCCTTACGCACCAGCATCCGTTTCTCGTCGAGGTTCCAATCATGCAGAATGTGGCCCATCATGACGACGTCAGCGCTCGGAAGCGGCATTTCGAAGAAACTGCCCGGAAGAAACTGAACCCGAGAGGCCAGGCCGTTCTCCTCCATGTACTGCTCGAAAATTGGGCCCACCTCCGGAAGGTCAAAGCCGAAACCGACAAGGTCGGAATGGGCCAGAGCTACTTGCGCGATAAGGTCGCCCTGCGCCGTACCAACGTCCACAGCCGATTTATAGTCTTTCCAAGGAAATTTGCTGGCGATCCCTAGGTTAGCGCTACGGCTGATGCCCGTCATTGCTCTTAGAAATTGCTTGAGCCTGGCGGGGTCGGCGTAAAGAGCGGCAAAGCTGTTGTCGCCATTCTTGCCCTCGTTCTGCTGTTGGCCGGTGCGCAGGGCCGTTGTGAGACTGCCCCAAAACGGATAAAGGCGGTGATTCGCCATCTCGAGGACACCGCCGATATAGGAGGGTTTTCGCTTATCTAGAAATGCATTGGTAGAGGCGGTATTGCGATACTTCCCGTCAGCGCGCTCTAGAAACCCGAGCGCCACCAGAGCGTCGAGAAAATCGCGCGCCGATCTCGGATGCAGTCCTAAGCGGGACTGCAGGAAAGTGAGATCCTCCCAGCGACTCCCCAGTTCCGTAAACAGCTCCATTTCGATCGCGCTCAGGAGTGTTTTGGAGGCCCAGAATCCAAGGCCCACCTGCATAATGTGATCTATCCGTGGCTCGTCCATTATGTCGCTCATTCGCTCCTCCGATTGATGCGTGGATGAGCGGGTCAATTGAGTATACAGGGTAGCGGCAGATTGATCCGAAAGCGTTAGATCGGCCGGCCGGCGATATGGGCCGCGAGGATCTGCTGAAGAACGGGTTCGTGCGGAAATGGGTGAGTTTTGTATTGCCGGAATCCTTCCCCGTACTCGATCCCAGCTCTGGTCCCGCGCTGGCGCGTCCATTCCTCCATTTGCGCGAGGTAATCATCCATGCCGTGCTGTTCTCGAAGCCACTCGCGCTGGCTCCTATGGGTGGCGAGCATAGCCTTTTTCGTTTCGAGCGTCGATCCTACGTTGACAACGAAATCCGGAACCGTCTCCCTTCCTTCCCGATCCGTGAGGCCGATCGGATCTACGAAATACAGGGGCAGGATTGCAGGCAGCGCACCACGTTTCGGTTTGGTGGAGTAGTTTGGAACGGAAGCGGCAAAGCACGCATCGCGAACCAACTCGCTGGTGGTTTCGTGATCGCACAAGTAATCGCTGGGCGAGGCCGTGATCACGATCTGGGGACGTAAGTCCCGCAACAGACCGGTCACGATGCGCCGGGACGAATCATCGGTAAATATCGCAAGATCCCAGAACCCGGCGCAGCGATAGTGCGCGCCGATCGAAGCAGCCGATGCAGCGGCTTCGGCTTTCCGAATTGCAGAGATCGCGTCAGGCCCTACCTTGACCGATCCGCAGTCGCCGGCCGTCATTGTGACCATCGTGACTTCGTGGCCAAGTGCGGCAAGCAACGCCAGCGTGCCTCCGGCCAGGATTTCCGCGTCATCTGGATGTGCGTGGATGCAGGCGATGCGCACGAATGGCCTTAATTAGAGAAACTCCTGATCCATCTTTGTCCGTCGAATTTGTCGTTCTCCTTTCCCCACGTGCCGAATTTAGATGCCATCTGGCCGCCATCGACTAGAAGCGTTGCTCCGGTGATGTAAGAAGCTAAATCGGAAGCGAGAAACAGGACGGCTTGCGCGACCTCTTCCGGTTCACCTCCGCGGCCGAGCGGCACGTGTTTGAAGTACTCGGAGAGCCGCGCTGGATCGGAAAATGATGCGGCGGTAAGACGCGTGCGGATGAGGCCAGGACAAACGGCATTCACTCTAATTCCATACGGACCGAGCTCATTGGCTGAAGTGTGCAGGAGCCCGAGCAGGCCCGCCTTGCTGGCGTTGTATGCGGTTAAGTCCGGCTCTCCGTCATAGGAATTGGTCGAAGCCGTAATGACAATAGACCCTCCTCCGCGCTCTTTCATCTTGGTGGCTGCGATTTGAATAGTGTGAAATGCGCCGGACAGATTGAGGGCCAGAGTTCGGTTCCAAAGGTCGCGCGTGGTTTCGAGAAACGCTTGCGTAGAGCCGATACCGGCATTCACGACGACCACGGATGGGTCGGGGATGCGAGCGAATGCCTCCCTGGTCGCGTCCGGATCTGTAATATCGACGGTACAAACCTGAGCGCCAATGGACTGAGCCACTCCGTCAGGATTCGCTTCCGCCAAATCGAAGATCCAGAGCGATGCTCCCGCTTTGACCATGGCCTTGGAAATGGCGCGCCCGATTCCGTTCGCGCCGCCAGTTACGATCGCTTGTTTGCCCAGAAAATTAAAATCCATGCAATCGTCAGATTCTATCGGAAACCGACGGCCCTCACCGCTTTATTTGACAAGCAATAGAAACGGAGTTATCCTCCTGTTGGCTGTCTAAAGGACCCGATCATCATGCGGATCTTTCTTTCACGGCTGAGGGGTTTATTCGGTTGGCGCGCTTTGGATCGCCAACTCGAGGAAGAGCTGCGCCTTCATCTCGAGATGGAAGCGGAAGCGAACTGCAGGCGAGGCATGATGCCGGAGGAAGCAATGTGGGCGGCGAAGCGTGCGTTTGGCGGCACGGAGCAGATGAAGGAAATCTATCGGGAACGCAGAGGCTTGCCCGCAATTGAACTGCTGCTCAAAGATCTGCAGTATGGACTCCGCTTGATCGGCAGGAGTCCAGCCTTTGCATCCGTTGCGGTATTGTCGCTTGCGCTGGGAATAGGCGCAAATACTGCGATGTTCACGTTAATTGACGCCGTACTACTACGCTCGCTGCCGGTGCGGTCGCCAAGTCAACTCGTCTCGGTAGGAGATCCATCGCGGCCAATGGCGCACTGGAGCGGCACTCCGATGGTGAATGTCTTTTCTTATCCGCTGTACGTGCGGTTACGCGACCAAAACCGGGTCTTTAACGGACTATTGGCTTCCGGATATGCCGGCCGGGTGAATGTCGCAGCGGGCGACAGCGGATCTGAGCAGATCGCTGCCCGGCTTGTTTCGGGGAACTACTTCGAAGTGCTCGGTGTCTCGCCGGCGCTTGGCCGCACCTTCTCGGCGGAAGAGGACCGAACTCCGGGCGCCAACCCCGTCATTGTGCTCAGCTTCAGGTACTGGACGAATCGTTTTGCTCGCGATCGAGGAATTCTTGGGCGCACGTTGAGGCTGAATGGCTCGCCTTTCACCGTGATCGGCGTTGGGCCTCCGCAGCTTACTGGCGAGGTCGTTGGAAGCCCGACCGATATCTGGATTCCGCTCTCAATGCAGGCGCAAGTGAATCCAGGCGATTCGAGACTCGACCGGCGGGATTCAAACTGGCTGCTGCTAATGGGGCGGCTCAAACCCGGTGTTTCTCTCGCACATGCCCGTGCTGAGATAACCACGCTAGCGCACGAGGCGATGGTCGACTACGAAGGCCCGGCAGTTTCGCCCGACAGATTGCGCGAGATTCGGCGCCAATCCGTCTTTGTAGAACCGGGCGCTAGAGGCTTCTCTTGGATACGCAAGCACGATAGGCCCTTGCTCTCTGTCCTGATGGCCGTGGTCGGCCTGGTGTTGTTTATCGCGTGCGCCAATATCGCCAATCTTCTCCTGGCCCGTGCGGCGGCACGGCAAAGGGAGATCTCGGTGCGGCTTGCGGCCGGAGCCAGCCGGCGGCGACTCATCCGGCAACTGCTAACAGAAAGCTTCCTCCTGGCTGCCATCGGCGCAGCAATAGGCATGCCGCTGGCAGAATGGGGTGGCCGCGTGCTGGCCCGGCTCGCATCCATTGGCGGCACGAATCCGATTCCGTTCGACGTTGACGTGCATCCCAATGCAGCCGTGCTCGCCTTCACCGCCGCCCTCTCCCTGTTGACCGCGATTCTGTTTGGGCTGATTCCCGCGTTGCGGACGACACGCGTTGATCTAGTCCCTGCACTCAAGGAGAACGCTCGCAGCCTGAGCTGCGGGGGATGGCAATTCGGCAAGATGCTGGTAGCCGGCCAGGTGGCGCTCTCGCTTCTGCTCCTGATTGGAGCGAGTCTATTCATCCGCAGCCTTATCAATCTGGAGACCGTGGACATAGGCTATTCGCCCTCGCACCTTGCTCTGCTCGAAATCGATCCCGCGGCGAGCGGCTACGGAATGCGTGAACAATTGCCGCTCATGCGGCGGCTGATCGACCGCTTGCGTTCCGTGCCGGGTGTACTTGACGTGACGGTCTCGGCAAATGGACTTTTCGCCGGAATCGATTCCGGTTCAGATAGCGTGCGCGTGGAGGGCTTCACCCTGCGGCGAAAAGAGGATCTGTCGTGCAGCTTCGATCAAGTGGGACCCCGTTATTTCCAGGTTCTCGGAGCGCCGATCCTGGCCGGGCGCGATTTCAATGATCGCGATGACGCAAGAGCGCCCGCGGTGGCCATCATCAACGATACGATGGCTCGCTTCTACTTTGGGAAGAGCAATCCGATCGGCAAGCGCATATTCAACGGCGGAGATCGCTATACGATTGTTGGCGTCGTGAGGGATATGAAGGAGCGCGGCCTGCGAGGGCAGACCGAGCGGCGCTTCTATGCACCGCTGTTACAGACGACCGATCGTATCAGCCCGTTTAATTTCGAGATCAGAACGCAGCCCGATTCGGCGGGAATACTTCCGTCCATCCGCCGCGATTTGCAGGCGTTCGATCGCAACTTGCAGGTGCTTAGCCTTGCGCCAGTGCGGGTACTGATGGATGAAAGCATTGCCAATGAAAGGTTAATCGCCCAGCTTTGCGGATTTTTCGGTATTCTGGCGCTTTTCCTTGCCGCTACTGGGCTTTATGGCGTCATGGCTTATGCCACTTCGCGCCGGACGAATGAGATCGGCGTGCGCATGGCGTTAGGTGCTGAGCGCAGAAGCGTCGTGTGGATCGTGCTTCGCGAAACAATGCTGATTCTGACAGTTGGAATTGCGATCGGATTGCCTGTCGCGCTCTTAACCACGCGGCTCGTTGCTGCCATGCTGGCGGGGTTAGGCCCAAGCGATCCCACCGCAGTCGGACTAGCGATATCGGTCCTGCTGATCATGGGCATGCTCGCCGGTTTCATTCCCGCCGCGCGTGCTTCGGAGGTCGAGCCGATGGCGGCGCTCAGGCAGGAATGAATTTCAAAAGTTGGATGATGCTGCGCTCTACCGATCAGACGAACGCTAGGGAGTTTTAAGCGCGCTATAGATCTCTTGCACGAACCCTTCGGGAGTCACGCGCCCGTGCCCCCATCGGTCGTCGAACTCTGCCGTGGGATGCTCGGCGAGTATTTGTTGCTCGGTTTTGCCGGCTTGTATCATCTGTTGCACACGATCGCGAACCATCACGATCATGTCGTGGAAAGCCTTGACGTCTGCTCCGTTGGTCACGCTTCCTCGCGCCGGCACGATCCGGAAGGCACTGCCTGTCCATGAGCCCAGTGTCTTGAGAAGGCCGTCTAGCTTGCCTCCTTCTTCGTGGTCGATCATCGGATAGCCGTCGCCGGGGAAAACTTCGCCGAGATAAATCAGATTGGCGACATGAAAATGGGCGATGGCGTCCGCATTGCTGTAACCCGGCTTTTGATGAACCACATGGGCGGCCTCTCCGTTCAGGTCGAATGTCAGGACCTCTGAAAATGCTATGCGAGGGCGGTCCACTCCGAGGTCAACCAAACGGTGCGGCAGAGGTTGAGCTGGACCCATGGCGTGTCCGCCCAGGCGATCAAGCGCATTCTCCTGCATGGCGACAAACGCGCCTCGCCGACCCCATCCTGCGTCACCCTCGGAATGCGCCAGATCTTCCGGAAAAACAACCAGGTAGCGAACGGCAGATTTTGTCCGGCTCGCGAGAATGTCTCCGATTTGTGAAGTGCTCCCGACCGAGGGCGTCCCGACTAGGAGAGCGCCATCGGGCCCAACGGATGCGACAACATTACCCGAGCTGGTAGCAAAGACAAGGACATTGGGCGTGATCTCAGTGACTCCCACAGCGTCGTGGGAGGCGGTGGCGGCCCCTCCTGAAATCGCGAGACTCAGCGGAATCAGGATCATCGCGCGAAAACAACTTTGAAGAGGAATCATCACCAGCTAAATTCTAACGTCGCAGCGCACGTCGCTAAGATCGGAGCATGGCTGTCGCCTCCCTTCGCCGTTTTCAAAGCGCCCGCATAGCTGAGTTCAAGGAATCGGTCATTCGCGAAATGACCCGCCTGGCTCTGAAGCACGGCGCTGTGAACCTCGCGCAAGGGTTTCCGGATTTCGCCGCGCCTCACGAACTCAAATTGGCTGCTCAAGAAGCAATCGCGCAGGATGTGAATCAGTACGCCATCACCTGGGGCTCTTCGCCGTTCCGCGAAGCGATCCAGCACTATTACCGCCGGTTCTATCAGTTCGACGTAGATCCTGAGCGGGAAATCACGGTGTGTTGCGGCGCTACTGAGGGCATGATCGCGACCCTGTTGGCCCTTCTGAATCCGGGCGACGAGGTGGTCCTATTTGAACCCTTCTATGAAAACTATTGGCCGGATTCCCAGCTCAGCGGCGCCGTCTGCCGGCATGTCACCTTGCGGCCGCCGGCTTGGACGTTCGAGCCTGATGAGCTGAAGGCCGCATTCACTAAACGAACCCGAGCCGTTATTCTCAACACGCCCAACAACCCGACTGGCCGCGTTTTCTCGATGCACGAGATCAAGCAGATCGCCCAGCTTTGCGAGGAGCACGATTGCCTGCTCATCACCGATGAAATATACGAACATATCGTTTTCGACGGCGAACGTCACGTGCCGCCCATCACACTTCCCGGTATGCGCGAACGCTGCGTTCTGGTGAATAGCCTGGGCAAGACCTTTTCCGTTACGGGCTGGCGCGTCGGATGGGTAATTGCTCCACCCGAACTGACGGCATCTATCCGCAAGGTTCACGATTTCCTTACCGTCGGTGCGGCTGCGCCGCTGCAGCAGGCCGGAGTCACCGCCCTCCATTTCGCCGATTCTTATTTCGCGGAACTCGCCCGCGGTTATCAGACGAAACGTGACACGCTGATAAATATCCTGAAGTCGGTCGGCTTTGTTACGTATGCCCCAAAGGGCGCCTATTATGTACTTGTTGAGATCGGCGGGTTTGGGTTCAAGAATGACATGGAGTTCTGTCGCCATTTAATTGAGAGGAGGGGCGTTGCCGCCGTTCCTGGATCGAGTTTCTTCTTTGAGCCAAGCGACGGCGCGCACCTGGTCCGCTTTTGTTTTGCGAAAAAGCAGGAAACGTTGGAAGCTGCCGGGGAACGACTCTCAAAACTCCGATCACAGCTCTAACTGACGGACACTTGTTACGATTTCGATGTGACTATCCTCGCGCAGCCGGTCTCGGATAACAAGGTTCGCTGCGCATGGAGCATGAGCACTCCTTTGTATGTCGCGTATCACGACGAGGAGTGGGGAGTCCCGCTTCATGAGGATCGTGCTCTGTTCGAGTTCTTAATTCTAGAGGGCGCCCAGGCCGGCTTGAGTTGGTCGACGATTCTCAACAAGCGCGCGGCTTACCGCGCCGCCTTCGATCGCTTCAATCCTCGTAAAGTGGCCCGCTACGATGAATCGAAGGTCGCTGCATTGTTAAACGATGCCAACATTGTAAGGAACCGGCTCAAAATCCATGCGGCGGTGCAGAACGCCCAGGCCTTTCTGACCGTGCAGAAAGAATTCGGCAGTTTTGACGATTACGTCTGGCAATTCGTCGGTGGCAGCCCGATCCAGAACCGCTGGCGACGGATGGCCGACATTCCCGCCCGGACGGCGCAATCGGATGCCATGAGCAAGGATCTGATCAAGCGCAGTTTCACATTCGTCGGCTCGACGATCTGTTACGCCTTCATGCAGGCGGTCGGCATGGTGAACGATCACTTAGTCGATTGCTTCCGGCATAAAGAACTAAGGGGATGAACCAGCCTTTACGCGGCGTGCGTCGCATCCCTGCCCTGACATAAAATCACCGGCTTGCCGGGTACTTGTGGAGCTTGGGGCCGACCATATTGGAGAACCTATAGTTCTCATCATGGTCGGCGTCAATGGTCCAGAACATGGCCCCGCGCATTCCAGGATACCCGTTCGGCCTGCGTAGCTTGTACCGGGTGCCCGAGGGAGCCTTGCCGGTAATGATATAGTCCATCGCTTGACTCACGAGAGAGGGCGTTGTGTCTCCAGTGAGGAAGCCGACGGCGACCTGATAGACCGGTATCGGCGAAAAGAAGTTCCCCGCATCGCCGCCCACGTGAAAGCCGTGCAGCAAGAGTTCCGTCATCGCAGCGTGATAATCCACAGAGCCGGCCTGGTAAATCTCGCCATCGAGACCTTGGAGCGGTGGCGTGTTGTAGTCCTGCACATCGATAAACGAAAGGATGTCGCGAATCGCGTACGCAATGGGCAGGCAAGAGCCGAACTGACCGCCATAACTAGGAAAGCCTCCGGGAATTTGCGTGCCTTCGGGCACCAGGCTGATCATGAACCCGGGACCGAAATGATCGTGCAACTGGCTCAGGGCCGAGATGAGATTCACGATGGATGGCGTGGTGGGGTGCTTGAAGTCCGTATCTGCAGGATCAATGGAGAGAGAAGGCATTTCGAAATCGATGTCGACGCCATCGAAGCCATAATCGGAGACGATGCGGGTCACGGACGAGACGAAGTCCGGAACGCGTTTCGGATCGGCAAGAGTGAAGTATTGACCGCCGCCACCGAGGGAAATCATGACCTTCTTGCCCCGGCTCTTCAGGTACGCGATCTCGGCCTTGAACTGCGCAGAATCAAGTCCGGCGGGAGCTTGAAACTGCATGGTCCCTTCGGGCGCGTTCTTATTCGGCATCGCGAAGGCGACAATGATCACGTCCCACTGCGGCGAAATCTCGCGGGCCGGGAGGGTGGAAGCCGCGTCGCGGTAGCCGATCCAGTAGCCGATGAGCTGATGACCATTTGACGGGCCAGTGTTTGGAATAGCTGCGACCGTAGGCTGGGGACGAGCGGATGCGTTCTCGCTTGCGCCCGGGTGTCTGCGGGCCGGGCAAGCCTTGGCAGGCTCGGTGAGTGCTTGCGTATCGGGGAAGCTGTAAACTCCGCCAAGGCCTTGAGAGGCTCCGGTATACCAGGGCAGCAGGGCGACGTTCTGAAGGTGATAGGTGGCTCCGCCCAGGTACGCGACGAAGGCTTTCGAGGTAGGGATATTGTTTTTCGGGTTCGTATTGGTGGGTTCGAGGAGAAAGTAAGTGGACGCGACGCCAGTTCCGCCGCATGGACCTTGGTCGCCCGACGGCATTGAACGAGGCCGCAACCAGGCGGGGAATGTATTTCCAGGACCTTTTTCGTTGCCGCTCTGCGCCAGCGGATCATGCAGCGGATCGTTGATAAATTCCGCGAGCTGCTGAGTAAGTGGCTGCACGTCTCTGTCTTGGACGACTGCTGGCGCGGCGTGAAGATACGAGCCAAGCACGAAGGAATTTCCAGTCGTCGAATCGACGCCGTGCGTTCCCCAGGAACAGCACACCGTCGCGTCGCCAAGGGCGTAGTAAGCGGTGTTGCGCGTCACAGCGATGACGAGCTTGCCTTCCTGTTTAGGGATCTGCTTGAAGAGTTCTTTTTGCAGGAATTCGAGATCGACAACGGCAAACGAGCCGCCGGCCTTCGAGGTGAGGACGTACCCATAGCCGACGGGAACGCGGATGCTTACCGGTTTTATCGCC
>JAFATG010000280.1 GCA_019244055.1 Acidobacteriaceae bacterium
GCGATCTTCAAGCGATCTCAGTCGCGGATTTTGTCTCGCAATTCAATATCAATAACATTCCGCAGCTCCAGGCATTCATCGCAGTAGTGACAACGCTCGCCGTCATTGTCGGTTTTCTGGTTGTCTTCCTCTCGATGTACACGGCCGTTGTAGAGCGGACGCGTGAAATTGGTATTCTAAAGGCGCTGGGTGCCAAACCGGCCACTGTACTCGACATCTTGGTGCGAGAAGCCTGCGTGCTCGCCATCGCGGGCTGGATTATCGGGATCCTTCTGACCTACGGCGCCCGCGGCATCATTATGGCGACCATTCCCGCCTCTCTGCCGGTAGTCAATGTCCCGGAGTGGTGGCCCATTGCGGCCGCGATCGCAATAGCGGGCGCGCTTCTTGGCGCTATTTATCCAGGCTTCAAAGCGGCGCGGCAGGATCCCATCGAGGCATTGGCTTATGAGTAGCGCACCGGAAGCCGCCGCCGAGCACATCATCATCCGCGTTCGGGATCTTCGAAAGACATACCATGTGGGCGATGTCGATGTGCATGCGTTGCGGGGCGTGGATCTGGACGTCCCCCGAGGCGAGTTTCTGGCCGTCATCGGCCCCTCCGGTTCCGGCAAGTCCACGTTCTTTCACATACTCGGCGGACTCGCACCGCCTACCTCCGGAGAAGTTCTGATTGACGGCTCGGATTTGCGCCGCATGAGCGATGCCAATCGGACCGAAATGCGCCAGAGAAAGATCGGCTTCGTTTTTCAAAAGTACAATCTTTTGCCTACCCTCACCGCACGGGATAACATCGCAATTGCGCAGGCCCTCGGTCGTACGAACTCATGGCCCACGGGTTTCGATGACGTTCTCCAGTTCCTGAGCATCAAAAATCGTCTGGATCACAAGCCGCGAGCCCTCTCGGGAGGGGAGCAGCAGCGCGTCGCCATCGCGCGCGCTCTTGTGAATCAGCCTGCAATTCTTCTCGCCGATGAGCCCACGGGAAACCTCGACACCGAGAATTCAAATGCTGTTTTGGAGATTCTGCGGAACCTGAACAAGCGCACCGGACAAACCATTCTGATGATCACTCACAACCCGGAAGCGGCAGCATTTGCCGACCGCATTGTTTCCATGCGCGACGGCAAGCTTCACGCAATGCAGGACTGAGAGGGGCACTGAATTACGGCGTCGATGCGCCTGCCACCTCCATCCAGAAATGGTTCCCTTTGAAATCGAACGTTGTGACCCCTTGGCTCAGTAGCGCGGTACCTATCGTCGCGTCGAACTGCATGTTCGTGAAAGGCTCGTTCCTGAGAGGGAAGTACAGAGGTCCGTTCTGCGCGAGTGAAATATTGCGATAGCTCTGAGTCGCGCCGTCCGCTCGAGCTAACTCGATCCCGTTCTGAAGATACGGAAAGACTTGTTTGTCCTTTGATTTCGCCTGCTTTTTCAGGCCGAGCTTTTCAATTGCAGCGGGATAGACGATCATCGTTCCCGTGAACAGCGTGTCGATTTGCGCGTCGATAGGTTGTCCGTTTACCGCAAAACCATCTGCGGTGATCGTCGGCGGTCCAAACCGTCCAAAATGCTTCGTAATCAGATCGCTGCAATCGTGCGGGCACGGAACTGCGTCGCTCTGCGGCTCTGAAACCCGCAGTAAATGATTCGCTATATCGAGTTGCACCAGCCGATTTTGCAAGGCTCCGTACGTCAGTGTGCCGTCGCCTGGGATCGACCTTCCCAATACTGCCTTGCCCGGTTCCTGCTGGCTCATATCGGGTCCTGTATCAATCACCATGAATGGGAAGTCGCCCATCGGCAGATCGCCTAGCTTTGCCCCAGGCACTGTGGTTTCCTGAACGTCCGGGATCGCTCCCCCATCTTTATCCTTCAGAGGGTGCGTATCGAGCCCGAGCGCCTTGGCCGCTTGTAGAGATAAATAAGCGTTTCTTTCCCCCAAGTCGAGCACGAGATGCAACGCCCTTCCGGTGCCGCTGATCATGTCTACGCAAAGCAGACCGGAACAATCCTGCAATGGAATCTGCACCAATCTCCGCCCGGCGGGTGCGTTCTGTTCTGGCGGCATCAGAGGTGCCCGCGGAGGGATCGCCTGCGTTTGTTGAGCGCCTGCCGGGAAGAGCAATCCACTCCCGGCAACGAAGGCTACGAGGCGAACAGTACGCTTCATACTTGTGAGTTGCGTGTCGCAACGAAGGGTTTCAGCCGCACGCGCAGACAGAACCGACCTTACGCGTTCTCTTCACTCATCGCCACTTGCAGCCTTGGCGCGAGCTGCCGAGCATGCCCAAACCATAACTGCAGCTTGTCCAGATACAAGTAGACAACGGGTGTTGTGTAAAGCGTCAGTAGCTGGCTCACAAGCAAGCCGCCGACGATCGTAATGCCGAGGGGCCGCCGAAGCTCTGAGCCCGTACCCGTCCCGAGCGCTAGCGGCAGACCGCCCAGTAGCGCCGCCGCCGTCGTCATAATGATCGGACGGAAACGCAACAGGCAAGCCTGATAGATCGCCTGCTTCGAGCTGACTCCTTGCTTCCGTTCTGTCTCCAGCGCAAAATCGATCATCAAAATGGCATTCTTCTTCACGATGCCGATCAGCAGAATGATTCCGATGAGCGCGATGACGGTTAGATCAGTTCCGAAGAGGATAAGTGCGAGCAAAGCCCCGACGCCGGCCGACGGCAGCGTTGACAAAATTGTGATCGGATGGACATAGCTCTCGTAAAGAATGCCAAGAACAATGTAAACGGCGACAAGGGCCGCAAGAATGAGCAATGGCTCAGTCTTTAAGGAAGTCTGGAACGCTTGAGCTGTCCCGGCGAAGGCGCCGTGGACGTTCGCTGGCATCCCGATGTCATCCTCGGCTTTTTGCACCGCGTCTACCGCTTCACTCAGGGCGACTCCAGGAGGAAGGGCAAACGACAACGTAATGGATGGAAACTGCCCCTGATGATTTACTGTCAAGGCGCTCAACGTGGTCTGCAAATGGGTAAACGTTGAGATCGGAATCGCCAGACCGGTGTTATTCCGAACGTAAATTGAATCCAGATCGCTGGGTGTTTGTTGGAATTCCGGCAGCACTTCCAGAACTACGTGATATTGGTTTATGCCGGTGTACATCGTGGATACCTGCCGCTGGCCGAATGCGCTATAGAGCGTCGTATCAATGGCAGCGGGACTAATGCCGAGACGCGCCGCTGTGCTCCGGTCAATCACGAGCCGCGACTCAAGGCCATGAATCTGCTGATCACTATTAGCGTCCAGAACCAACGGGAGAGTTTTCAGCTTCGCGAGCAGCTTCGGCGCCCATTCGTTCAAATCTCGTAAATTGTCCGATTGAAGAGTGTACTGGTATTGCGAGTTGCTGCCTCGTCCGCCGATCCGGATATCTTGAGCAGCCTGCATGTACAGTGTGGCGCCCGGAATCCGGGCTAATTTGCCGCGCAGGCGATTAATCACCTGATCGGCTGAAGCTTTGCGTTCGCTGAGCGGTTTAAGCTGCGCCCACATGTTAGCTACATTCAGAGTCCCACCGCCGGTGAATCCTTCCACATCCTCTATCGCCGGATCTTGCTGTACAATCGCCATGAATTGATGCAGCTTCTCGCGCATGGCTGCAAACGAGATGTCCTGGTCGGCCACAATGGCGCCCCCAATTCGTCCGTTATCCTGCTGTGGAAAAAAGCCTTTGGGAACGATGATGTACAGGTAAACGCTGATCGCGATCGTTAAGAGTGTGATCACTAATGTAAGCTGCGGATGGTTCAATACACTGCGCAGGCTCTTGGCATACGCGCCGTGAATGAGATTGAACCCTCTCTCGCTCGCTCGATACAGGAAATTGTGCTTGCGCTCGCTCTGGGATCGTAAGAACTGTGCGCACATCATGGGCGTTGTGGTAAGTGAAACTACGAGCGAAATACAAATTGCTATCGCCAGCGTGACGGCAAATTCGCGGAAAAGCCGGCCCACGATCCCGCCCATCAGCAGAATCGGAATGAACACCGCGACCAGCGAGGTGCTCATCGAGAGCACAGTGAACCCGATCTCCTTTGCTCCCTGAAGGGCAGCCTTGTACGGTGTCCAACCGACCTCTAAGTACCGCGTGATGTTCTCGAGGACGACAATCGCATCGTCCACCACGAAGCCGGTGGAAACAGTGAGCGCCATAAGGGAAAGGTTGTCGAGCGTGTAGCCAAGCAGGTACATCGCGCCGAAAGTACCGAGCAAAGAGAGCGGAACCGCGATGCCAGGGATAACAGTCGCCCACACGTTTCTGAGAAAGATGAACACGACCAGCACGACAAGACAGATCGCGATGAGCAAGGTGTACTCCACGTCGTGCACGGATGCACGAATCGTCGTAGTGCGGTCTTGCGCAACATGCAATTGAACAGCGGGCGGAATGGAAGCTCGAAGCTGGGGAAGAATCTCCCGGATTCGGTCGACGGTGTCCATGATGTTCGCCGACGGTTGCCGCGAAACAGCCAGAATAACTTCAGGTTTTCCGTTGTCCAGTCCTTCGTTGCGCGTATTTTCGACCGAATCGATCACGTTTCCCAGGTCGTTCAGGCGCACGGGCGCGCGGTTCCGGTAAGTCACTAAGAGGCGGGCGTACTGCTTTGCTTCAAATAGCTGGTCAGTCGCATTCACCTGCCACCGAACCTTGTTGTTGCTTAGTGCCCCCTTTGCCTGATGTGCATTCGCGCTCTGCAATGCGGCCGCTACGTCGGTTAGACTGATGCCCATGCTGTTCATAATCGTGGGGTTCACCTGAACACGCACTGCGGGCCGTGAACTGCCCCAGACGTTCACTTCTCCGACACCCTCGATTTGGGACAGTTTCTGCGCCAGAATCGAATCCGCCAGGTCATACATCTGAGGCCGGTCGTAGGTGTCCGAGTTCAACGACAACATCAGAATGGGCGCGTCGGCCGGATTCGCCTTCCACCATCCTGGGTTGCTCGGCAGATCGGCCGGAAGCTGCCCGCGCGCGGCATTGATGGCCGCTTGCACGTCGCGCGCGGCCGCATCTATGTTGCGGCTCAGGTCGAACTGCAACACGATCGCCGTGCTGCTGAGCTGGCTCGAAGACGTCATTTCAGTCACACCGGAAATTCGGCCGAATTGCCGTTCGAGCGGCGTAGCAACCGCTGAAGCCATCGTCTCCGGACTGGCTCCTGGCAGCATCGCGTGTACCACGATTGTTGGGAATTCGATCTCGGGAAGCGGAGCTACTGGTAACAGCCGGAACGCGAGAGCGCCCGAGAGCGCTAGCGCCGCCGTCAGCAGCGATGTTGCAATAGGCCGCTTGATAAAAGGCGCTGAAAGGTTCATCGAATTAGTGACGCGAGCTAGTCAGCATGTACGGGCTCTGGAAACCGCTGCGGCGCAATGCTCTCCTCTCGACGGCCGGTGAGGCGTTTCGCAAGCCGGTCGAAGTAAAGATAAATCACCGGGGTGGTGTAGAGCGTCAAAATCTGGCTGAGGATCAACCCGCCAACAATCGTGATGCCGAGAGGTCGCCGCAATTCCGATCCCACGCCCGTGCCCAACGCCAACGGCAATCCACCAAATAGCGCCGCCATCGTGGTCATCATGATCGGGCGGAAGCGAAGCAGGGAGGCTTGGTAAATCGCATCGAGCGGCCGTTTACCCTCCTGGCGCTCGGCTTCGAGCGCGAAGTCGATCATCATAATGGCGTTCTTTTTAACGATGCCGATCAGCAGAATCAGGCCGATGAGTGCAACAACGTTGAAATCCTGATGGCATATAAACAGGGCGAGAATTGCGCCCACGCCTGCCGAAGGCAACGTAGACAAAATTGTGATCGGGTGAATGTAGCTCTCGTACAGCACGCCAAGTACGATGTAGACGACCACCACCGCCGCCAGAATCAGGTACGCTTCATTCGCAAGCGAATTCTGGAACGCCGCGGCGGTGCCCTGGAAGCTCGAATGCACGCTTAAGGGCATCCCTATCTCCCGCTCAGCTTCTCTGATGGCTTTCACGGCGTTGCCCAGCGATTCGCCTGAAGGCAAATTAAACGAGATCGTCACGACTGGAAACTGCCCTTGGTGGTTGACCGTCAAAGGCGCAGTATTCTGCTCGAAATGAGCAAACGAGCTGAGCGGCACTTCACTGCCGTTACTTGAATGCAGGTAAATGTCTGATAGATCGCTGGGATTGCGGCGGAAGCCGGGCGCGACTTCAAGCACTACATGGTATTGATTCAACTGCGTGAACATCGTCGAGACCAGGCGCTGCCCAAATGCGTCGTAGAGCGTGTCATCGATCTGCTGCATCCCAATTCCGAGTCTCGAAGCAGTGTCCCGATCGATCACCAGAGTCGTTTGCAAGCCGCCGTTCTGTTGATCCGTCGCTACGTCGCGTAACGATGGCAGCGTCTTCAACTTAGTCACCAGACGGTCCGTCCAGACGTTAAGCTCTCTGGCATCGGCGTCTTCCAGCGTGTACTGGAACTCGGTCCGGCTGACGCGATCCTCAACCGTCAAATCTTGAACCGGCTGCATATACAGCGTGATGTCTTCCACCTGCGCCAGTTTGGGCTGCAGGCGCCGAATGACATCGCTGGCGCTCAGCCGCCGCTCTTCCAACGGCTTGAGATTGATCTGAATTCGTCCGCTATTCAGAGTTGTGTTGATCCCGTCAATACCGATAAAAGAGGACAGGCTCTCCACCGCCGGATCTTGCAGGATGATCTTTGAGAGCGCCTGCTGGCGCTGTGCCATTGCCGTAAAGGAGATGTCCTGAGGCGCTTGCGAAACGCCCAGAATCACTCCTGTATCCTGCACGGGAAAAAAACCCTTCGGGACGACGATGTAGAGGATAATCGTGGCCACTAAGGTTGCAATGGTCACTGCCAGTGTCAGAGGCTGGTGCTTCAAAACCCATTGCAGAGTTGATGCGTATTTCGCAATGACCCAATTAAAGGCGTGGTCGGATTTTCGATAGAACCAGCTCTGCTCCGACTCTGGCCTGTGTTTGAGGATTTTTGCGCACATCATCGGCGTCAGGGTCAAGGAAACGAACGCCGAAACCAGAATTGTCACGGCAAGCGTGATCGCGAATTCGCGGAATAGCCGGCCGACGATATCGCCCATGAAGAGCAGCGGAATTAGCACGGCGATGAGCGAAATTGTCAAAGACACGATCGTGAACCCGATCTGCTCCGAGCCCTGCAGCGCTGCGCGCAGCGGCGTGTAGCCTTCCTCCAGGTAGCGCGAGATGTTCTCGATCATGACAATCGCATCGTCGACCACGAAGCCCGTTGAGATCGTCAGCGCCATCAAGGTGAGGTTGTTCAAGCTATAGCCGAGGAGGTACATTACGCCGAACGTCCCAACGATGGAAAGCGGAACGGCAACGCTCGGGATCACGGTTGCGGCAAGGTTTCGCAGAAACAAAAAGATCACCATCACAACGAGCGCGACGGTAAGCATCAATTCAAACTGAACGTCTTTGACCGATGCACGAATAGTCACCGTTCTGTCGGTGAGGACGGCGACGTCGACCGCCGAGGGAATGGAAACCTTTAGTTGCGGAAGAAGGGCTTTAATGCGATCGACGACCGAAATAATGTTCGCGCCAGGTTGGCGTTGAATGTTCACAATCACGGCGGGAACCGTGTTCATCCACGCAGCTTGATGCGTGTCCTCCGGGCCGTCCACAACTGTCGCTACATCGTCCAGGCGGACCGGCGCCCCATTTTTGTAAGCGATGATGACGGGTTTATAACCGGAGCTGGTCAGAATCTGATCGTTCGCGCCTATCGTGTACGCTTGCCGCAGGCCGTCAAAATTTCCCTTCGCCTGGTTGATATTCGTTTGGTTCAAGGCCGTCCGGACGTCTTCCAGACTCAAACCGTACGATGCCAGCGCGGTGGGGTTCACCCGAATCCGAACCGCCGGTTTCTCGCCCCCACTGATGGTCACCAGGCCCACGCCGGGCAACTGAGAGATCTTCTGTGACAGCGTCGTGTCCGCCAGATCCTCTACTTTCGTCAGCGGAACCGTTTTCGAGGTCAGCGCCAGAGTCAGGATCGGAGCGTCGGCAGGATTTACCTTGCTGTAGATCGGTGGATTCGGCAGATCCGGAGGCAAATACGTTCCGGCCGCGTTGATAGAGGCCTGGACCTGCTGTTCAGCGATGTCGATGTTGAGATCGAGATCGAACTGCAGCGTGATGATCGAGCTCCCGTACGAGCTCGTCGATGTCATCTGCTTCAAACCGGGAACCTGTCCGAAGGTGCGCTCTAGCGGCGCGGTCACCGAAGAGGCCATCACTTCGGGGCTTGCGCCCGGATAGAAGGTGGTGCACTGGATAGTCGGATAATCGACCTCCGGCAATGCCGAGACAGGCAGTTCTTTGTAGGCGATACCTCCTGCGATCAGGATGCCCGCCATCAACAGGGATGTGGCAACCGGCCGCAGAATAAACGGCCGAGATGGACTCATTCTGCAGACCCTGGGCTAGCGGCGCTTGCCCTCTGCCTGGCGCGGCCTCCTGATCCGTTCGGCTGTCTCAGAGTTACTTTCATGCCATCCATCAGTTTTTCCGCGCCATCAACGACGACCTTCTCACCAGGCTGGATGCCGTCGTCAATGGAAACGTTGTTTCCTTCGCTCATGCCTACTTTGACGGGCCGGACCGTTACCGTATCGTCCGGCTGAACCAAATAGACGAACGTTCCCGTCGGCCCACGCTGAACAGCAACAGCCGGAATGATGGTTGCCCCCCGCTGAGTGTCGAGCCAGAGCCGGACATTCACGAATTGGTTCGGAAAGAGACCCATGTTCTGATTTGCGAAAACCGCCTTAAGCTTGGACGTGCCAGTCGTCGTGTCGATTTGGTTGTCAACTGTCAGCAACGTACCGTCGGCAAGCTTCTGCCGTTGATCACGGTCGTAGGCCTCGGTCCGCAGCTTAGCGCCCTGGCGCAATTTCTCGAGCACGGGCGGCAACTGGTCTTCGGGAATACTGAACAGTACGGAAATCGGCTGCATTTGGGCGATGATCGCCAGACCGTTCGCATCTGCCGCATGGACCATGTTTCCGGCGTCCACCTGACGGAGGCCGATCCTACCGCTGATCGGGGCGGTAATTTTGGTCCAGCTCAGATTCAGCTTTGCGCTGTCTATTGCGGCGTTAGCGGCTGCTATTGCGGCATTATCCGCTTCAATCGCTCCACGATATTGATCCGCCGTTGCAAGCTGAGTATCCATCTGCTGCTTAGCAATAATCTGGTCTTTAAACAGTTGCTGGTCCCGGACATAGTTGACCTGCGCGTCGCGCAGTGCGGCCTGATCTTTTGCTAGATTCCCTTTCGCTTGGGCCAGATTGCCTTGAGCCTGAGCTAGCGCAACCTGGAACGGCGCGGGATCAATTTCCGCCAGTAGATCGCCTTTCTGAACAACTTGCCCTTCATGAAAAGTGACCGCGATCAGTTGCCCATCTACGCGCGGCTTCACCGTAACTGTGTTAAAAGGCGTGACTGTGCCAAGGCCTTGCAGGTACACCGGCATGTCGCCACGATAGGCCCCGGCGGCCACCACCGGTATACTGCGGGGTTTCATCATCATGCCTTTAGCGCCCGCCGCTGCAGCCTTTTTCCCGGTTTCATAGGTATATAGCTTGTAGCAGCCAAATCCAATCAGCCCGAAAACAAGCAGCCAGATCCACCAGTGATTACTCGAACGAGCGTCGTCCTCCAGATCCAGATTGGGGAGTGGGTGAGATGGATGCGGCGCTTCTAGCGGGCTGGTCTTCGGTGATTCAGGGGTGGTGTGATCTGGTTCCAGAGTCGTAGGATGCTTCATCCCTGGGGATTCCTTTGAATTCTAACGAAATAAGTGGTGAATCGGAGCCGCCCTATGCTGGCCCCGGGCAAGCAGGAATTCAGAAAAAGTACTTTCTTCCCAAACTCTTGAACGAGAAGACGAATTTCTCTTTCTCCACGTTACCCATCGGGAAGCAATAGAACGGAACAAAAGCGCAACCGGATACGGTGGTGTGCGGCAGAGCAGCATGATATAACTGCGTTTCTGTGATCGCTTCGGCCGTTCCGCGATCACGGGTGCTCTCTTTACGTAATCGACGCTTAATAAGGTCTAACCATAACAATCAAATGCTCCCGCTATCAGCGATCTTCCTGTTCGCCGCAACAGAAAAGCTTCTTTCGCTAAGCCCGGTCGATATTCTCGTGATCGCGTTGTATTTCGCGATGGTTTTGGGAATCGGCTTTTATCTAAAGCGATTTACCAAAACCGGCGAGGACTTCTTCCTGGCTGGACGCGACATGACCGCCTGGATTGCGGGTCTGAGTTTCGTCTCTGCAAATCTCGGAGCTTTGGAACTGATGGGCTGGGCGGGATCGGCCTATCAATACGGCATTCTCGCCACGCATTGGTACTGGATCGGCGCGATACCGGCCATGCTCTTTCTTGGCATCGTTATGATGCCGTTCTATTACATTTCCCGAACGCACTCGGTTCCTGGTTACCTTAAGCTTCGCTTCGGTGAACCATCGCGCGCTCTTTCCGCCGTAACTTTTGGATTCATGACGGTCCTGATGAGTGGCATAAATATGTACTCCATGGCGCTCGTCATGGAGATCGTTTTGGGGTGGGACATTCATTTCAGTATTTGGGTCTCATCCTTAACGGTTGCGGCTTATGTCTTCCTGGGCGGCCTTCTCTCGGCGATTTTCAATGAGGTTCTCCAGTTCTTCCTTATTTGGCTGGGTGCGCTCGTCATTTCCATACTCGGCCTAGTCGAAGCGGGCGGATGGACCGGCATGGTGCACCGCATTGCAGAACGTTGGCCCGGCCAGGATTACACGCATCTGTGGAGCGATCTTGGCTCCTTTAGCAGCAATCCGATGGGTATCCATTGGACCGGCATTGTGCTTGGTCTCGGTTTCGTCATCTCCTTCGGTTACTGGACAACCGACTTTCTCGTCGTTCAGCGTGTTCTCTCCGCGAAGGATCTGCGCAGCGCCAAAATGGCGCCCATCATTGGGTCGGTTTTTAAGATGGCCGTTCCGTTCATCGTAATTCTTCCGGGTCTCCTTGCGCTAGCGGTCTTGCCGGAGAGGCTGGTAGGCGAATCTCATGCCGCTGCCGGTGTTCACACCTATAACGAAGTGCTTCCCCTGATGCTTGCCCGCTATTGCGGCCCCGGCCTACTGGGACTTGGGATTACTGCGCTAATCGCCGGTTTTATGTCCGGCATGGCGGGGAATGTTAGTGCGTTCGCAACCGTCTGGACTTACGACATCTATCGCGCCCTAATTATCAAGGATGCCGACGACCGGCACTATCTAAGCGTGGGCCGGTGGTGCACTATTCTGGGTGTTCTCGTGAGCATCGGGACCGCCTACCTCGTCATGCAGTTCGCCAGCATCATGGATTATGTGCAGGCTCTGTTCAGCTTCTTCATTGCTCCGCTATTTGGCACAGTGCTTCTCGGGATGCTTTGGAAGCGTGCCACGCCCGCCGGCGGATTCTGGGGTCTGCTCGTCGGAACTGTCTCCTCCATTGCCATGTGGCTCTGGGTGTACCTGGATCACAGCGCTTTACGCTATGTGGCCCTTTCTCCGCGCGCAAAGGACATGGCCGAAAACGTGTACCGTGCGCTCTGGTCCTGGATCATCTGCGTGATTGTGACCGTGGTGGTCAGCATCTTGAGTAAACCAAAACCGCAGCATGAATTGGTCAATCTGGTCTATGGTGCGACCGATATTCCCTCGGAGGGTAAGTTGGCCTTTTATCAGCGTCCTATTTTCTGGGCGGTGGTTGTTTGCGCGATCTTTGTGGTTCTCAATATTATGTTCTGGTAGGCAGCTAAATGCACGGCGCACATGGACGGTTCTCAATCTGGTTTTTCATAGGTGTTCTGCTGACTCTGTATGGGGTCATCATATTGGCGACAGGATTGTATGAAATAGCTTCGCCTCCCGCGCATCCGGTCGTGCTTTACCGACTCCACGCAAGCGTCTGGTGGGGCGCGTTGCTCCTTGTGATCGGCCTCATCTATCTAATTCGCTTTTTCCCGAGGGAACAGTGATGCCACAGACTAGCAACCACTCCCAAACGCTTGGCCTCGTTATCGGCAACCGCGGCTTCTTTCCGGATCACCTTGCCGCCAGCGGCCGCCAAGATATGCTCCGCGTCATGGGGCAAGCCGGTGTCCGGGTAATTGCCCTCACTCCGGAGGAGTCAAAGTTCGGAGCGGTCGAAACCTATGAAGAAGCGAAACGTTGCGCCGAGCTCTTCAAGAAACATCACGAAGACATAGAGGGGGTTATCGTATCGCTGCCGAACTTTGGCGACGAACGTGCCATCGCCGATACGCTCCGCCTCTCCGGCCTAAAGGTTCCCGTGCTCATTCAGGCAACGCCCGACACGCCGAATAAAATGACCATTCGCGACCGCCGCGATAGCTTCTGCGGCAAAATGTCGGCCTGTAACAACCTCCGCCAATACGGTATTCCATACTCGCTCACTACTCTTCACACCGAAACGCCGCAATCACCTGAGTTCGCCAAAGACCTCGAGTGGTTTCTTGGCGTTTGTCGTGTCGCGCGCGGTATGCGAGGTCTCCGGGTCGGATCGATTGGCGCGCGGCCGGCCGCCTTTAATACCGTTCGTTACAGTGAAAAGCTCCTGGAAGCCCATGGGGTGTCTGTCGTCACTATTGATTTGTCTGAGATTCTTGGCCGGATCGAGCGGATGAACGCCGATGATCCGGCCGCCCAGCAGAAGCTTCAGGACATAAAGGCCTATGTTCCTACCGGCGAGGTGCCCGATTCTTCGCTGGTGAAGATGTCCAAGCTCGGCGCAGTGATCGATGGCTGGATGCGCGATCAGTCGCTCACGATCAGCGCGGTCCAATGCTGGACGGCGCTCGAAGAATTTTTCGGAGTCGTTCCGTGCACGGTCATGAGCATGATGAGCAACAATCTGATGTCGAGCGCCTGCGAGGTCGATATCGTCGGCGTGGTCGGAATGCATGCTCTTCGCCTCGCCTCGGGTACGCCGAGCGCTTTACTCGATTGGAACAACAACTATGGAGACGACCCAAATAAGGCCGTCTGCTTTCACTGCAGCAATCTCCCCAAACACTTTTTCGCGGACGTGAGAATGGATTTCCAGGAAATCATCGCGGGGACCGTCGGCAAGCTCAATACGTTCGGAACTTGTGTAGGACGCGTGAAAGCCGCTCCCATGACTTACTTGCGAGTTTCGACCGACGATCGGGGCGGCAGGATCCGCTGCTACGTGGGCGAAGGCCGCTTCACCAACGATCCGCTCGAAACGTTTGGTGGCGCCGGTGTGGTCGAGATTCCGCGCATGCAAGATCTCTTGCGTTTCATCTGCGAACAGGGATTCGAGCATCACACGGCCGCTAATCTCTCGCAAGTGTCCGCAATTGTGAACGACGCAGCCAGGTATCTCGGCTGGGAGATGTATTGGCATCGGACGTAGGTCCGATCCCCGCGTAATCGCATGAGCCAGGTGGTTGCGGGCGTCGACTTCGGCACACTCAGCGTTCGTGCCTCGCTCTTCGAGGCCGAAAAGGGCAGGCTCGGTATCGGCATTGCTGAGTATCCGCTTCATAGAAAGCGCGACGATCCGGATTATGCCACGCAAAGCCATACAGACCACATGCGTGCGCTCGCTGAGGCGTTGCAGAAGGCGCTGGCGCAAGCCGGTATCGGTGGCTCGGTCGTAAGCGCAATCGCACTCGATACAACCGGCTCCAGTGTGATCCCGGTGGGTCCGGATCTCGAGCCGTTGGACGAATACTATCTCTGGTGTGACCATCGTGCGTCAAAGGAAGCGCTCGAGATCACTCGCAAAGCCCACGAGCTCGGTCTTGAAGCGATCCGCTGGTGCGGTGGCGTGTATTCCTCCGAGTGGGGTTTCGCGAAGCTTCTGCATTGGTTGCGTCATAATCCCGACTCGCGTGGCCGCCTCGTGTCCGCCTTTGAGCATTGCGACTACGTTGCAACTGTTGTATGCGGTATTCACGACGTGATGTCGGCCCCTCGCAGCGTGTGCGCGATGGGGCATAAATGGATGTGGAACTCCTCTCTTGGCGGATTGCCGTCGGAAGAGTTCCTGAGGGCCGTGGATCCGCTCCTTGCCGGCGTACGCGGCAAATTGGGTGGTCGATACCTTACCTCCGATTCGATAGCCGGAACGCTGTGCGACGAATGGGCCGAAAGACTCGGCTTGCGGCCTGGAATTCCGATCCCGGTCGGGGCCTTTGATGCGCATTGGGATGCCATCGGCGCTGGAGTCCGGCTCGGTGATGTCGTAAACGTCATCGGCACTTCCACCTGCATAATTGGTCTCAGCGACCACACGAATCTTGTGCCGGGTGTCTGCGGCGTTGTTCCCGGCTCTGTCGATCCCAAGCTGACTGGCATTGAAGCGGGCCTGTCGGCTGTCGGCGACATCTTCGAAGCGATCGCGCGCCGCGCGGGATCGTCGGTTGCCAAGCTCTCAAGCGGATTGGCCAGTTACCAAGCGGGCCAAACCGGTCTGTTGCGGATGACTTGGGATAACGGAGATCGCACGGTGCTCGTCAATCCGGAACTTGGTGGCGTCACACTCGGCTGGCATCTGACCAGCACGCCCGAGGACGAGTTGTTCGCTGCCATTGAAGGAACCGCGTTCCACACCCGCGTGATCCTCGAACGCATGGAGGAACACGGAACGGTCGTAAACCGCATCATAAATGGCGGCGGAATCCCTCAACGCAATGATGCGTTGAACCAGATCTACGCCAATGTGCTCAACAAGCCGATTCTGGTTCCGCAAGGCGATGTAACGAGCCTTGGATCGGTGATCTTCGCCTTTCTAGGGGCAAAGGTTTTCTCATCAATCGAAGAAGCACAGGACGCGCTCTGTCCCACCCACAAGACATTTGTGCCCGAACCCGCGAGCGCCGCAATCTACGACGAGTTATACGGCCTCTATCGGCGTCTGTACTTTTCTCTAGGCCGCAACAACTCCGATCCATCACCGATCGGCGATATTCTTCCCGAGCTGCGCAGAATCGCTTCCGCTGTTCGAAAGTCCAGTAATGGGCCTCGAACCTCGGCATAAGCTAAAAGAGGCGGTCGGAATTGAAAGAAATTTCTCAGATTCTGGAGCTATGGAACCAAGCTCGGCAATCGGGTGAATCAGTCATACTTGCGACGGTTTTGCGGACCCGCGGCTCTTCATACCGCGTTCCGGGCGCGAGACTTCTGCTGACCTCCACCGGAGGGCGCGCCGGTTCCGTCAGCGGCGGTTGTCTCGAAGACGACCTGCTGAAGAAGGCGTGGTGGTTGACCCGAAACGGCCCCGTGATTCGCCGTTTCGACACCACGCCCGAAGGTGAAATCGCCACTGGCGGTTTCGGGTTAGGTTGCAACGGAATCATTCATGTTCTGCTCGAGCGCGATTCCTCGATTCTGCCTTTGCTTCAGGAAGTCACTCTTCGACGCAGGGCCGCGGCAGTCGCTCACATGGTGGCCCCGGAATCCAAAGCGGGGCAGCGGCTCACAATCGATACCGAGGGAATCGCTACCTCCAACTTCAGCGATCCGCGGCTTGCCACCCTAGTTGAACCGGATGCTCGCCAGACGCTCTCCTGCAGCACTAGGCATTCAATGCTCCATGACGGCTCTGAATTGTTCTTGGAAGCACTCACCCCTGCTGTCCGTCTGCTTCTCTTCGGAGCAGGTGATGACGCAGTGCCCGTGACAGAGATGGCGAACTTTCTTGGCTGGCAGGTCTTCGTTCTCGATGGACGCTCGCATTACGCCCGTGCCGAGAGATTCCCCCGCGCGAACGAGGTATTGGTATATCGTCCCGAGGAACCTTACGTCCTATCGCTCGTCGATCCCTGGACTGTTGCCGTTCTGATGAGTCACAGCTACTCCCAGGATCTCGCCGCTCTGAAGCAGTTGGCTGTCAAGCCGCCTCGATACCTTGGTATTCTCGGTCCGCGCAAGCGTACGGAGCAATTGATGTCTGATGCCGGTTTGGAGCCTGCCCAGCTTGCTCCCGCCCTTCATGCACCGATGGGACTCGATATCGGCGCCGATGGACGAGAGCAGGTTGCATTGTCGGTTATCGCCGAGATTCAGGCGACGCTGAACGGACGACAGGGAGCGCCTCTTCGCGAGCGCGGTGGTGCCATTCACGCCTCAGAAGCGGAAACGTCTGCCCCTTGGGTCGGCTCGATCGCCTGCGCTTGAGACTTCAATGCTGCTAAACAGAAAATTTCTGCTAGGTCTACTGCTGTTCGCCGGATCAATTGCCGGCCAAACCGCCCCAGACAAGGGTCGTCAGATTATCAATCAGGCCGTCACTGCGCTGGGAGGCGATCGCTTCCTCCACATGCAGAACCGCGTCTCAAGTGGCCGTATTTACTCGTTCTTTCACGACAACTTGAGCGGGCTCGATATTGCCAAAATCTATGTCGCCTATCAAGATTCGACGGGTAAGAAGCTGGCTGTTACCGAACGCGAGGTTCTCGGGAAGAAGCAGGATTACTCGTACCTGTTTCTTGACGATCAAGGCTGGGACATCACGTATCGCGGCGCGCGCCCTATTCCGGACGAGACCTGGGATCGATACGTCAGGACCACTCGTAACGACATCCTATATTTTCTGCGCACGCGCCTCAACGAGCCCGGACTCACATTCGATTACGTCGGCACTGACGTGTACCTGAGCACTCATGTCGAAATCGTTGATATCACCGACTCGCAGGATCAGACGATTCGGGTCTATTTCGACCACAATACGTTCCTGCCGATTCGCGAAAGTTACACGTGGCTCGATCCTCAGACCCGGGAACACAACGAGGAAATCATGCAATTCGACAAGTACCGCGATGCGGGTGGTGTGATGTGGCCCTATAGCATTGAACGGGAACGCAACGGGTACAAGACGTACCAGATGTTTGCTTCACAGGTGCAAGTGGACCAAGCGTTGCCGCCCAACATCTTTGAGCTGCCTCCCGGAGCCAAGCGGCTGAGAAAGGTCAATTAGGACCGCGTGGCTGGGCCATGCCCGCCGCCGGGCGCCCCGCTTGGTACAATCACATCTCAAGCGGTTGTCGCCGGCGAGTCACCCCGTTTGTGATGCCCTACAAGCAATGGATCTCGACCAACTGCACACGTTCCTTGAGATCGTGAGGCTGAAAAGCTTTTCCAAAGCTGCGCAGACGTGTTACCGGACGCAGCCTGCGATCAGCGCTCAAGTCCGCCAGCTCGAGCAGGAGTTGAATACTACTCTGTTCGAGCGTTTTGGAACGAAAATTTCTCTAACCGTTGCCGGCCGGATCTTTGCCGAACATGCCGAGCAGATCCTCGCCCTTCGCCGGCGCGCGCAGGATTCCATTAATGAGCTCGAAAAAGTTCCGCGCGGCGAAATCATAATCGCGGCTAACGAAGCAACCTGCATCTATGTGCTGCCGAGCGTTTTTGCCGAGTTCAAGAAGCAATTTCCGAACGTGCAGCTCTCAGTGGACCGTTCGTATGGTAGCCGTGTCGTTCAGGCCGTCCTCGATAATCAGGCCGATTTCGGGATCACGCAATTGCCGGTCCAGGAGAAAAAGCTGCAGGCAGTCAAAATTTATTCGGACGAGATCAAATTACTTGTTCCTGCCGGCCACAAACTCGCATCTTACGAGCGGGTATTGCCCAAGGATTTGTCGGGCGAGCAGCTACTGCTACCCAAGACCGGCACTACCCGCGCGCGTCTGAATAGCTGGCTTGATTCGGTGATGGAGGAGCTGATCATTTCCATGGAACTGGATTCAACCGAGATGATCAAGCGTTTCGTAATGGCGAGTCTCGGACTTTCATTTCTCGCGGCTTCCCATTGCCGTGAGGAGGAGCAGGCGGGAAAACTGCAGTGCGTGTCTCTCGGACCCGAAGCGATGATCCGTCGCGTAGGTCTCATTTATCGCCGCGACAAATCGCTTTCCAAAGCAGCTCTTGGGTTTATTCAGGTAACACTGGACCACGCCGGCAACGAGATCGGCGAAGCCCCTAATCAGCGGCTCCGTGCCGCCGGATCGTAAAATTAAGCCTGGGTAAAGATACGTCGAATGCCGCGGCTCACAGCAAAAAGTTCCACGATCTTCATTGCGACAGGGGAAGAGACACGCGTCTACCGTTCGGTGGAGGACGTCCCGCCTCCCTTGCGGCGCAAGCTCGTGGAGTCGACTCGAGGTCTGAATTCGGCTACCATCCTCATTGCCGATAAGCGCGGCCGAGAGGAGTTGGTGCGCGCGCTCCAGGGGCGTGCCAGCGAAGTTCAATCGCGGCTGGCCGACACGATTCGCTCTCGGGAGCAACAGCAGCAGAATCGCGTAGAACACCACCGCCTCAGCTTCGCTTCCGGCAAAATCTGGCTGGAAGTGCTCCTGTCGGCCGCTGCGGCAGCATCACTCTTCGGTCTCTATTACTTTCACTACTAAGCTCAGAATTTCCTTTCTCATCTTTTTGTGACGTGAACCGATGAGAAAGCTGTGACTACCGCGCTTGAAGATCATCCGCAGTCCGCTGTCCTACAAATCGCTTCTGATACTCCCCAGGGAAGCTCGGATAAGGCGAGAATCCGTATTCCCTGCACCTTCCAGGGAATGGAGGGGAAGCGGCTTGTGCTCGAAACAAGCGAGCGAGTACCGCCCTCGACTGTCGTGAGTGTCGAATATAGCGATGCGCTCTTCCTAGGCGATGTCATGAGCTGTACGCATACCGTTATGGATTTCTGGCAGATTGAAATCCACGTCAAGCAAGTCTTGAGCGGTCTTGAGAGCCTGATGGCTCTTCGCGCCGGTCTGCTCGGTGGAGCGGTTCCTCAGCCCTTCGGTCTGGTTCCGGCCGGCGCCAGGAACTAATAGGCCAAAGCCGCCTTTTCCCATCGGCTATGCTGCAAAAGATGCAGCGCAAGGTGATCATCTTCGGCGGGGGCGGCCAACTTGGTGTGGAACTGTGCCGCGAATTTGAACGGCGCGGATGGTTCGTGCGAGGGTTTGATCGTCAGACTCTGGATATCGCCGATGCCCCGCGAGTCGAACAAGCGATCGCCCAATCCGAAGCGCAGGTCGTCATCAACGCTGCTGCGTATAACCAGGTCGACATCGCCGAAAGAGAGCCCCTCGCCGCCTATCAAGCAAATGGTCTGGCTGTGCGGAATCTCGCCATGGTCTGTCGACAGGCGGACGCCCAACTTGTTCACTATTCCACAGACTACGTATTCGATGGCACTAAAGGCAGCCCCTATGTGGAGGCCGATACCCCGCATCCGTTAGGGGCGTATGCGGTTTCGAAATTCGCCGGCGAATTATATGCGCAAGCGTATCTCAGTGATCCGCTTGTTATCCGCACCTCGGGAGTCTTCGGACCGGGAGGCATGTTCACGCCGCGCGGCAATTTTGTGGAGCTGATGCTGCGTCTGGCTCGCGAAAACCGGCCCATTCGCGTAGTTGCGGACCATATCGCATCTCCGACCTACGCACCGGCCATGGCTGTGAGGACTGCCGACCTGGTAGAAAAGAACCTTCGCGGGCTGTACCACATGGGCGGCGGCGAGGCCATTTCCTGGTACGACTACGCCAAACTTATTTTCGAACTCGCAGGAGTATCGCCAGCTCTTCAACCAACGGACGAACGTGAGTATCGAACCGCCGCGCGACGGCCCAAATTCTCCGCGCTTTCGAACACGAAACTTGATGCGGCCGGTATCGCGCCTATGCCGCCGCTACGCGAAGCGGTCCGCGATTACCTCGAAGCGCGTAAGTACGCGACTGCCCATAGATCGACGTGAAAGAGTCGGTTACCGATCCGAGAAATTGGATGGTGTAGCGTAATAGCCGTTGCGTGATTGGACTCGGTAATCCGAATGGTCCACTTTAATCTCTAAGTGCCGGAAGCTGCCATCACGGGTCGCATTGGTCGGCTCGTAGCCGATCGAATATTGATTTCGAAGCTCTTCCTGGATTTCCTTGAATACTTCGCTCAGCGGATGCTTTCTATCGACGGTAAACACATGCCCGCCAGTCTCCTGCGACATCCTGTCGAGATCGTGCTTGCCGCCCCCGCCTATCATTCCTGCCGACAAATAAAAGCCGCGGTCGACGTAATAAATACTGTAGAGAATCGTGTCCGCTTTCTGCGCCGCTTCGATCGCGTCGCGAATTTTGTAAAAGCTGCCCTGGTCCTCGCCGTCCGTGATGAGAATGATCGCCTTGCGGCCTACCTCGCTCTTCAGCTTTTCATTTGAGGCCAGATAGACCGCGTCGAACAACAGCGTACCTTTCGGGGTACCGGTGGTCGGAACCGGGCCGGTATTGACATTCGGTATTGGACCGCGGCTGATCATCGGCGTATCTCCGTCCCCTCGCAGATCGCGTAGAGCGGCAGTCAAGAGGTGCGGCGAGTTCGTGTAATCCTGCAGAAGATTTGTGTCTTTCCCGAACGAGATCAGGAAAGCCTCGTCCTTCTTCCGCACTACGCTCGAGAAAAACTCCGATGCCGCTTCCCGTTCGATATCGATTAGGTTCTCCTGACTTGCGCTGATATCGATCAGGAGCCCGAGGGTCAACGGCAGGTCTGTTTCACGCGAGAAATGTTGGATCGTCTGTTCCTTGCCGTCTTCGTAGACTTTGAAGTCGTTTTTCTCCAAATTCGGGATAAGCTGCCCGCCCTTTTTCGTCTTGACGGTGAAAAGAACATTCACTAAATCGACGCTGACTTTGATCGTCGGTTCCTGGCTGGCCGGCTGATCCTGGGAGGCCGCCGGCTGCGTAGGGGGCGATTGGGGTGCGGACTGGCCAAACAGCCAGCCGACAGTGCCGACCAAGCACAAACCGGCAGTGACACATCGAGTTTGAAAACTGCTCATCTCGTTACGATTATCCTTCCAGACGCCAACTCCCGACGCCCCGTTCCAAGTCCGCGGACTGCTCTCTCATATGGAACTCCGAATTCGGTTTCAGCGTAGAATGCAAAGAGCCGCTCATTCAAAAGCAGGAACTAAACTACTCATCCTGACAGAGCGCGAACGAGACGATAGAGACAATATATGGCCTTTTGCACGAATTGCGGTACCCAACTCGGCGACAGCGCCAAGTTCTGCTTGAACTGTGGTCAGCCTGCAGGCGCTGCTAGCGGTGGACAGTACTATCCCCCGGCTCCGGCCGTAGCGCCTCTCAAGTACGACATCGAAGGACATAATCTTCAAATTGTCCGAGTCCACCTGCAACCGGGGCAGGAGATTTACGCTGAAGCCGGCAAGATGATCTACAAATCCGCAACGGTCGATTGGGCCACTCGCATGACCGGCCAGTCTATCGGTGACAAAATTCTCGGAGCCATCAAGCGCAGATTGATGGGCGAGTCGCTGTTCATGACTCATTTCAACACTACTGGTAGTCAGGGCGAAGTCGGATTTGCCGGCGCTTATCCGGGCAAGATACAAGTGTTCGAGCTGGCGCCCGGCCAGACCATCCTGGTTCAGCGCGACGGCTTTCTGTTCGCTCAATCTTCAGTCACTCTTGACATCGCGCTGGTGAAACGATTGGGCGCTGGCCTACTCGGTGGGGAAGGTTTCATTCTCGAGAAACTCACCGGTCCGGGCGCGGTATTCGTTCATGCAGGAGGAGATCACGTCGACTTCACTCTTGGCCCGGGCGAAACACTGCAGGTGCAGAGCGGTCACCTCGTCGCCTTTGAGCCTACAGTGACCTACGACATTCAGATGGTCGGCAACATTCGCACAGCAATCTTCGGCCATGAGGGACTCTTTCTCACGACGCTTACCGGCCCGGGCCGCGTGATCCTCCAGAGCATGACACTCGAGCGCCTGCGCCATGAGCTTTCGCCCGCCGAACACCGTCATTCGGGCGATGAACGCAACCCGCTCGGAGCTATCGCCAGCGGCAGCCTGGGCAGTTTCTTTTCGAGCGACGACTAGCTGCTCAGATCGGCCGCGGCTTGGGTCCTTCCAGAGCGCAGTGATCTCGCTAGCCGCGTTCGCTACACCCTACCGAAACTGAGCCCAAGTAAAGAGTTCCGCTCGCGCTCGCGCGGTCGGTTACCATGATTTACCTTTGAGATAATCGGGTCGACGCTGAATTTGACCTGGCGTCTTTACTCTCCGGCCCGGACGCATCTCAGCCTCGCCTTTTTTGGGTCTGTTCTCTGCATCCCAGTAATCGAAATGAGATCGGAAGCGGGCTCGATGTCTGGAGTGCAGAAGGACTGCGACCAAGGCAAGAATTTGAGGCATATGCTGTACCAAACGTCTGTGTTAGCAGCTGCCAGATGTTCTCTAGCCGAGCAGCACTTCTTGCGCGAATCCTCTGCGTTTCGGTATTTCAGCTCAAGGAACGCGATACCAATTCCTGTCTGTGCGGGTCTACGAACGGGAGCAAGAGCTTGGACCAAGCGGCAGTTGAATACATCTGCAGCTCGGTGGCGCGGGCGACCGCTCGCGTACGGCAGGTTTTCCGCACCAGAACGGACGCGCCGGAGATTCTTAATCGCTTTTGGTGTGTTCAGGATCTGTTAACTCGATTGCTAGAAATGGCCTTCGAGAATCCGGGCGACTTTTTCAGCGTTCAGCAGAAAGCATACCCCTCGCTTATTTCCGACGTCGTAGATGTAATGAGCCTTGCGGCGAAGAAGCAGTTCGCTCAAATGCCGGCTGTGAGCCAGGCTTGCGAGTCGACTAATGAACTGCTCATCAGGCTTGTGAGTTTGAAAGCGACACGTCCCGTATCCGCCACGATGTCTGGTTTGGCACGTGGGTTGCAATCGAAGCGTTACTAACATCATGGTCATCAAGGGCGGGGCGGGGAAAGAAGAACCCGACCCGCCCTCCGAGCCGATTCTCTTTAGTCGCGATGATCTCAGGCCGGGCGGCGGTATGACCGGCGCCAGAGAACCAACAATCCTATGCCGAGCGCACTCATGGCGATTGGGGCGGGCTCTGGCACGACGGTCTTAGGAATGGAACCTGGCTTGAACAGATCAGAAAGATCGTTCGCCCCACACGCGGCGCGGAGGCAGGGTCCAACACCAAAGATCTTTTCCATTGTCAGCAGGTCCGATGAGTGAGTGTAGAGAGTGTTGTTGGTATAGGCATTCCCCCTGGCATCGGGCGAAATGACGATTTCACCTAATTTATGGCTAGCGTCGTCAGCGCCTTCGGTCTCATCCCACCAGATGATAATGGCGCCGTCGTCTTTATAGGCTTGGGAGGATTCAATCTCAGGCACAACAATCGAGAGGAAGTTGTCGCCCTGGGCAATGTTTGCAGCGTCCCCGGTCAGGTGCTGCCCGTGATAGGTGAAGCCGCCACGGAGCGTGGAATGCATGTCGTTGTATTGATCCGGCGTGATCCAGTTGTACTGCGCAACAGTGTTATTCGTCAGATCAGTCGCAAGCTGCTGTAACGGTGCGTAGTTCTTAGCGAGTGGGTTTGAAGTCGTAGCATTGTCCCCGCCATTGGTAGTGCTGAAAAACACCTGAGGATTGTGCTTGGCGGCGTAGTTGTACTGGTTGCTGCCGTTGTACTGATTCGTGCCGCTCGTGAATGTGCCTGATTGGCTGCTCAGAGGAACTGTGTACTGATTTTTCGGTAAAGGCTGGTTATTGGTCAGATTGATATCCGTGTCCTCCTGATAAGAACGCCACGAGTGCCCGGTGCTTTGCAGGAAGTTGCTCAGACTCTGCGTTGTGGTCTGGTTCGTTCCGCCGGGACCGAACGGGTCATTATCATTCGTTACGCCCAGGTTTGATCCGGCCTCCGCCCAGATATAGTTCGGCTCCGAAGGGTGAATGCCTACGCCCGCATTCTGATAATTGCTTGCGTACGATACCTGTGCTGCGTTGACATTCCCGGGGGTAACGAGGCTGTTTATGTAAGGGGCGTACGGGCTCCCATAGATCTGCCCTACGTCCGTCTCTGACGCAGGCTGGATCCAGTTGTGGTTTTCCATGGCAATAACGAAAGCAGTCTTGATCGGATCGGCACTTGCCTCGACCACAAATATCGAAGCGAGGAAACTGACGGCCGCGAATGCAGAAGCCCACTTTGGCAGGATTGACGAGCGCATGAGAGTTTGCTCCTTGGTGAGTCAAATTTGCCGCGCATGGAGGAGGATAAGCGCGGCTTGAAGCCAGCGTATTGCTTGCTCATGCAACTAGTGTGATAATCAGGCTACAGTTTGGTTAACGGAATTCCTGTGGAGATAGCCGAATTAAGCCGGCGCGGTGTACTTCTGTAGAATGGCGTTCTTGATTCGCTCTCTGCTTTCTTGATCCGGAAGCGATTGATCTCTCTCCGTTTGTTCTACTTGATCGGCGAGTTCGGGATCCTTCACCGCGTGACGTAGCCAGTTCGAGTAATCGCCGCGCTTGAGGTGGAAAAGCCAAGTGTCCGAATCAACGCCCTGGGCGAGCTGAACAAACGTATTCAGGTTCTGTGCGCGCAAGTCCAGTTTCCCTTGGGCTCCTCTGAAATGGAAGACTCGGTCCGGCCCCAGTTCCCCTTCGGCGTATTTGCGACGGTGCCGATAGTGCTCCCAACGGGGCAGCTCGAGCTTGACTCTCGTGACTCGATTCTCATCGACAAAACAGAGGAACGCCTCACCGCGATCAAGATCGGGTACAAGAGTATCGGGCAGGGTTACCTCAGCGGTTTGTGCGAACTCCTGTAAGAGCTTGCCCGGTTCGCGGCCGACTACGAGCACGGTATTGATCTTGCGAAGGGCGGTCGGAGAGACATGCTCCGGATGTACGGTGACGAGCATCAGGTTGCAGAGTTCATCCGCCATTTCCGTTGGGGTGGGAGCCCATTCGGAAGGGAAGACATGATGGGCTTCGTCGACTACAAGCCAGTGTGGGCGGCCTGTTCGCAATCGCAAAGCTTGGATGTGGCTGATCAAGGATGCGAAATAGCCGGGACGGTCGGCCGTGCCCACCGCAAGCAGGTTTATCACTACCTGCGTGTCTGGCGCATCCAATACCTGCACTACGTGATCGATGGACGGCGGGCGTTTCTCATCACCAACCGTTCGATAGCCCGGCAGGTTCTCGTAATCGCCCTCCGGATCGATGAGGCACACCTGATATTTCTTTTCCGTCACCCGCTCGAGCAAGCCCGTCACAGCAGTGGATTTACCGCTTCCCGATTGACCGCACACCAGAACATTTCGGCCATAGACGGGCAGATTCTCGTCACCATTCGCCGATTTGCCGACTAGAATGCAATCTCGCACGGGGTTATGCCTCACATCCGACAAATCGTTGCCAACGAGTCTCTCAATAACTTCGGTAACCCCTTCGCCGCAGGTACCCGAAGTAACGAAATCCGCCTTCTCCTTCAGCGCCGAAACGGCATTTGCAACTGCAACCGCACACTCGCAGCTTTCGAGAAAAGCATGGTCGTTCTCAGCATCACCCACACCGACCACATTGTGTCGTGAGAGCTTCAATTCTTCAAGTGCTGCACACAAGCCGGTCATCTTGTTGACGCCGGTGGGCAGAATCATTACGGCGCCTTTGTTGAAGATGATCTGCAGCTCGAGGCCGCATTCCCGAATCGCCTCGATTGCCTGCTGTTCATGTGGATACCAGGTCGCAACAATCACATCTCCGACGCTGACATTTGAAACGCCGCGCTTGCGCAGGCTTTCAACGAAAGTTTCAGGGGGAGGATGTGCCAGCGCTCGCTTTTCACGAGTTGCGGGATTGTACAGAAGCGCGCCGTTCTCGGCCACCACTCGCTCGCAAATATCCAAGCGGGGGAACACCGACTCCAAGTCGGGCAGCTCCCGACCCGTCACCAAAATGAACTTGCGACCAGAATGGACCAGCCGCTCGACGGAACAAATCGTTTCCTCTTTCACGCGGCCATCGTGCGCGAGAGTGCCATCATAATCGGACGCTAAGGCAAGGTAACGCATTGAGGTCGGCGGGCGTGCTAGAAAACGTGACGGAATATCCAGTAGAGGCCACCTGAGAGAGCAATCGATATGGGAAGTGTTAGAACCCAAGCGGCAACGAGAGCTCGGATTGTACGCCACTGCAGACCGGCGCCACTTTCCGCCATTGTTCCTGCCACTCCCGACGTCAACACGTGCGTGGTACTTACAGGAAGACCGAAGCGATCAGCCGCGAGGATGGTGCCCATGGCGACGAGCTCGGCGGACGCACCTTGCGCGTATGTGAGATGCTGTTTGCCGATCCGCTCACCCACCGTGATGACGATGCGTTTCCATCCAACCATGGTGCCCAGACCCAGCGCGAGCGCGACGGCGACTTTGACCCAGTCCGGGATGAATTTCGTCGCGTGATCCAGCTGTTTTTTGTAATTCAGGAGAGCGGCAGAATCGGTCGCGTCGAAGCTGGGGGTTTTCGTTTTCTCCATGACGCGCATGGTCTCGCTGGCGACGTACATTTGGTTACGGACGTTGGGGATCGAAGCGGGTGGAATCGCCGCGAGGGACTGGTAGCCCGAGACCTGCTGTGAGATATCCTTCATGAGCTGGCTTAGCAGCGCGGGGGTATCGGGCTGTACTTTCCGCTCGGAAACCACTTTTTCGAGCGCGATCTGTTCGGTGGGTGTCCACGAATTCTGCTTTTGTGCTTGCGCCACCTGTTGGGGACTCGGAGGTTTCGATTGGGAAGCCGCCGGTCCGTGAGCATACTTGTCGAGCGTGTGCTCGGCTTTCTCCGAAATGGCGATGAACGTTTGCACCTGTTCGTTGGTCATGGCGTGATTGAGAGCGTAGGCGGTGGGAACCGTGCCGATGAGAATGAGCATGATAAGACCCATGCCCTTCTGTCCGTCATTCGAACCGTGCGCGAAGCTCACTCCAGTGCATGTGAAGAACAGCAGTGCACGAATCCAGAAGGGCGGCGGCTCATTGCCTTCCGGCTCTTTATAGAGCTTTCGGTTCTTTACGAAGGCCTTTAGTACGAACAGGAGAAGGGCTGAGAAGATGAATCCCACGATGGGCGAAAACAAGAGACTCTTGCCAACGTTCAGAGCCTGCCCCCAATCCACGCCCGAGAGACCGGTGCGGGGTTCCATTAACTGGTTCATCACGCCAATCCCGAGAATGGAGCCGATCATGGTGTGTGAACTCGAGTTCGGCAGACCGAAATACCAGGTCAGGAGGTTCCACAAAATAGCGGCGATCAGAAGTGCAAAGATCATCGCGAAACCGGCGCCGCTGCCTACACGCAAAATGAGCTCCACCGGTAACAGCGACACTACCGTGAACGCGACCGCGCCTGAGGATGTCAGGACGCCTCCGAAGTTCCACACGCCGGACCAGACTACGGCCATGTGGGGCTCGAGCGTATGTGTGTAGATAACGGTGGCAACAGCATTGGCTGTGTCGTGAAACCCGTTTACGAATTCGAACCCGAGCGCGATTGCCAATGCAAACCCCAGCAGGACAAACGGCCATGCTGACGAGGGATGTACGCCCGAAAGATCGGATAACAGATGGGATCCGGCATAGATGACACCCCCAACGAGCGCCAATCCGAACACAAGAGCGCCGATCCGTCCAGGCGTTTTCTTGATTTTTGAGTCCAGGATCGATGTGGACTTGCCTGGAATGAGTGGTGCGGGAGTTGAGGCGGCAGCGGCCATGGTTCTTCTGCTTTCGGCCAGTAGGATAGCCAGAAATTGTGAAAATCAGATTACAAGAGGTCTTATGTTGGGATCATCCCTGACTGGCGTTGCTTACGATGTGAAAATCGTCGATAAGTTGATGGTTTCTCAGCGCAACTTTTGTTTTGCGGGATGTGATCGGGCGAAGTCGGGGGGCGGGTGCTGCTCAGGCCGCTTTGTTGCGCTCCTCTTCCTCGACTTCGCGCCAGTACTGGTCGAAGAGGTCGGGTTTTAATTCGATCGCGCGCACCTCGATTTGCCCGATTGAAAATTCGAACCCAAATTGCCCCAAATCGAACTCGCCGTTGGTATTTTCCTTAACCGCTTGGATGTAAAGCCGGGCGGCGTTGTCGAGGCGTGCTTTGGCGCCCTCGGCGCGCCGGTATCTCAGTTCTTTAAGCGTTTCGGTGTCCCGTTCGCGTTGGCGGCGCAGGCG
>JAFATG010000341.1 GCA_019244055.1 Acidobacteriaceae bacterium
ATTTCGATAGCGCCATTGTATTTCATGGAGCAGGCAATCAACCGGCAAAATCCACCATCAATTACGCATCCCATGTTCTTCTACGGATTCGTAGGAGTCACGCTCGCTTGGCAGTTGCTGTTCTTTGCCATCGCGAGGCAGCCAATGCAATTGCGCTCGGTTATTCCTTTCGCTGTGCTCGAAAAGCTGAGCTTCGGCATAGGCTCCATGGTGTTGTACCGACTCGGCAGGCTGGACCGTAACGATCTGTTCTTCGGCGGAATTGACTTGGGACTGGCAGTACTCTTTCTGGTCGTGTGGTGGCGCCTGACGCGGGAGAACACGCGAGCCCAGGTCCACTAGCTATGCGATTTCGAGGTGGCGGTCGCTTTGTTAATGGCCGCCGATCAACGCTGATGAACACGGACGGGGCACGAGGGTAAGGATAATTGAAGACCGCAGTTCGCTAGTTGGGCTTCTTCGTGTCGAGCCTCAAAAACCGCGCCGCGTTGTTGTAAAGAATGTCTCGCTTTTGCTCCGGGGTCAAATAATCAGCGTTCTGGATGATGCTGATGGAATATGCCATCAGCTTGGGCCACACTAACTGATCCGTGCCGAACATCACGCGGTCTTCAAACCCGGCCTCGACAAGCCGTTCTATGTACCGGTTGACCTCCTTCAATGGATAACTCCAAATTAGGCCAGCAACATCAACGTAAACGTGGGAATTGGCCTGGAGCAGCGTGAGCATGTTATCAATCATCGGGTATCCGGCGTGCATGACTTGGAGGCGAAGCTTGGGATGCCGTGCCAATAGGTCTTCCAGGAGAAGGGGGTCGCCCTTGGATCCGCGAAATTTCGGCATGATGACGTTTGCACGGCCGGAACCACCAGTACCCATATGGATTGCCGCTGGTATGTCCAGTTCTTCAGCGAGCGCGAAGTATTGATCAACGCTGGGATCACTGGGGGAGAGGCCTTCGTATTGCAACCCGATCTCGCCCATCACTTTGAATCCGCCGTTCTTGAAGGCAGTGCGCAAGTCATCGAGCGGAACACGGCCAGCTGCCATTCCCTTCTCGAAACCTGTACCCGGTATTACACGGTCGGGTGCAGCGTCCTTCCATTTCTGCACGCTCGCAGGATCGCCAAACACGACAGCCGTCACATTCAGGCGCTGCATCTCAGCGATGACGTCCTTTATGTACTCGCCCTTAGCGGCGGGATAGAGCTTCGGCGTGCACTCTTCCTGCACCCAGCCGAAGGGCGCTTCTTTCGTATCAGGATCGGAGGCCGTGAATTTTGGTGTGTTTGGACACATGGGGGCCGCTAGCGGGCCGGCATCGTCCATAGCGTGGACGTGGACATCAATGACCGGAGGAACATCGGAGTTGGTATTTTGCGCGAGAGACCGCACAGAGAAAATGACAACTACCGCGATGCAGAAAGGCAATCGAGCAACCCGCATGGAGTTAAGTGTCGCATCACAAGGCTGGCCGGTCGTGGTTCTGATGGCGTGGCTCAAAGCCACGCGCGAGCTGAAGCCCGCCCTCCGGGGAATGCTTAGGCGGGGCGGCGGCCCCAGGTCGCTGTGAAGGTGATGACGCTGCTCCAATAATGCGGATCCTGATAGCGCGCGTAGAACTCCTCGATCATTTTGCCGGTCACGTAACCCGATTTCAGCAGTGAGGAACCCAATTCCCGGATGCTCTGAATCCAGTAGGTCGCCCAATCTGAGCCGCCATTGAAGTGCGCGGTGTGCCCTTCCCCGGCAATATTCTCCAAGCCTAGCGAATCCAGCCAGGCGGGAATCTTGCGGCCGATAAAGTAATCAATGCCGGTTTCAACGGACCACTTTAGCCATCCTTGCCAGAACGCACGCATCGAGTCCGGCTCAGTGGCGGTGCAGGGCAGCATGTCTGGTTCGACAGAAAGAAGCGCGCCGCCGGGCTTCAGTGCCTTCACCATGCGTTCCAAGGCATTACCGGCAGGCATGAGATGGTGAAGCAGGGCGCGGGCGACGACCAAATCGTAGTAACCCTCTTCGATGGCGTCCTGAAGGACATTGATGTGACGGAACTCAACACACGGAATTTGCAGATCCGCTACATAACGCAGATCGATGTCACTTGCGACCACGTGGCCGGTGGGAGCGACGCGCTCAGCCAGAGCCCGCGCGATGGATCCGTTGCCGCAGCCGAGTTCCAGGCAACGCGAGCCTGGACGCACTCCTAGCCGGGCAATGTGAGCGCACTCGATGGGATCAAGCAAGGCAGACATTAGCGCCAAGCGTTGCTCCTCTCCGGCTAATTCATGGGGTAAGACGTATTCACCCATTGCGTCCGGATATATGCCACTCGGCCAAAGGTAGTGCCTGACAGGTGTTGAAAGCGTGCGCCCAAAAAGTATCGCACGTCTGCTTGATAGAATAGCCGCTCAGGTTTTCCAGCGGTCAGCGAAACACGCGGGCTATTCTTGATCCGGACCAGAACGGCTCGTTTATCCGAAGGTAAAAGGGAGTGCGGGTACATCTCCAGCACTTGGTCAGACTCCCGTCTGTTGACGATAAGGACGACGATCGTAGTGACCGCCGCAGATCTAGCAACGGAGGCAAACGATGGTTCTGGGAATGATTATCATCCATTCATTGCGGGTCTGTTGCAAACACTTCCTCCTGCAGAAGCAGACTGGCCGATGGACGCACGCCGCAGGTGGCTACTGGCAGCAGTACCTCATCCCGCACAAGATGCTATTCGAGTGAATTAACACATGCAAAAGTCCGACCTCAATAAGAAACGAGAGTTTATCGTGCAATTGGCTAATGACCGCATCGCAAAAGGTCAGCCGCCAATGCCGGTTGAAGATCTTGCGACCAAACTTAACCAAGCAGGACACAAGACCGGTGACGGTCTACCATTTGTCGGCGACCGCGGTACGCATCGTCTACTTGAGGCGACCGTCAGGTGGCTGCGAAGCGAGAACAGGCACGCCGAAGCGGAAAATATCTGGAAAGCATTCGAGCATCCCAGAAAGAGTTCGAAGAAAATTTAATTAATCCGCTGCCGACAGACCCACCCTGTCTCCGGAGAACTTCTTTAGGGGGCCCTGCCGATTTCGAAACACTCTTCGCTGAATGGAATTTTCCGTCATGATTTGAGTATCAGCAGTATTGACGGAAATATGTGGGCTGAGCTCGATCCTGGTTCTGCTGATCCGCTCCTGCCACCGCGGCCGGGACCAGCGTTCTACGATTCAACATCGCAACGCTGGGTGTTGAGCCAATACGATAATGTTTTACGGGCGCTGCGTGAACCGCGCCTGAGTTTATACGATACTCGCCCGTCTGGGATGGACGTTCGAGACAACTCGATCCGCGTCAGATTGAAGACCCGAGCAGCTCTTTCCGCGGCGAGGCTCGCGGAATGGCGCGCGCGTATTGAACGGTTAGCTCTCGACTCTATTGCGCGTCTGCCACGAGGCGTTTCAATCGATTTCGCCGCCGACTTTGCGCGCCCGTGGTCTGTCGCAACGGCCACGATCGTGACAGGAGCCCAAGCGATCGATTCCGGGAATCTAGAGCAGCTCGCCCGCCGCGTATCGGAGGCGGCAGCCGATCCGTCTAATCCACAGCTCGAGGCGGAGGCAACGATAGCGGACGCTGAGTTAAACAAGTACTTCGAGCGCGGCGCTATTCCGATGGGAGGACCGGCCTTTGTAGCTTTATCCCAGACCTTGCCCGCCTTCCTCGCAAATGCGTGGCTAGGGCTGCTTCGGCATCCAGCCGAAATAAAGAAGCTTCGGAATCAACCCGACCTGATGGGAAACGCCGTCCAGGAACTATTTCGATACGCGGGTCTCGCCCGTAAGGTCTCACGGCATGCAGCAGACTCGGTAAGTGTTGCTGGTATTCGGATGAGCAAAGGCGAACGTGCCACTCTGTTACTCGCATCCGCGAATCGCGATCCAAAACAGTTCCCGGATCCCGACCGCCTCGACATTGCAAGAGATGCGGCCGGTCAGGTCGCGTTCGGGGCTGGATCACACTCGTGCGTGGGTGTTTCTCTCATCCGCATGGCAGTCGCCGTTGCGACGAGCGCGTTTGTACAGGCCGTCGCTGGTGCAGATGAAAGCAGAACCATTGAATGGCATGGTGGCTCGTCCTTTCAATGGCCTTCGGAGCTGTACGTTTACCTGGAAAATGCGTAATCGCCGATGCTGCGCCTGCGAGCTTCCACAACGCGATCGCGATCAGGCACTAATAGTCGGGCAACTTATAGATGCCAAGCCTTACAGAGTCCCTCAAAATATCGCGCACTCGAAGATTGAACTCCTGCTCCGGCTTCGACTTCGGCGGTGGAAAAATCGGGCCGGCAGCGGATCGTTCGGTGAAATTGTGCTCATACAACCTCATCCCGATGATGAGATCGCGGTTACGCCGTTCGAGGTAGCGCAGACCCCAGGCATCCATGGCGATCGAAAATAAAACGGCGCATGCAGCCACTATGGCGCCAAAAACGCGCCAACACGGTCTGTTTCCTTGTATGAGGTATTCGTCCGCTATCGCAAACCACGCGAAGATCAGCAATAGGATCGAGTAAATGGTGTATCTCGAGGACGTGCTGTATATGAGCCCGAGATTCGAGCGAAATCCGGCAACGGCTACCGCTGTTGCGAGGATGAAACACAGCGAATAACCTATTTCCGGACGCCGACGAAAGTAACCCTGCCATGCCATATACACGAAAAAGGCGCAGATCGATATTCCGAATATTGCGCTAGCGGCTTTGATTGGATATGCAGCCGCACTGCCTAGAAAACAAATCAGGTACCATGGCCGCCAGAATTGCGATAACGGTGGGATTGCTGAGTGGAATGGAGTGAGCCAGAGCTTCGGATCATAGCGATAGAAATAGGCGGCAATGCAGATGCTCGAGATTGCCAGCCACACACACAGGTTGCCGTATTTGCGGCGGGACAGCAGAATTGCGCAACCAATCGGAATCATGAACAGACCGTTACCGGAAGACGAAACCGCCAGGATCAGAGTTGCAAGTGCCGCCCAAAATGTCGATCGCTTCATCTGGAACAAAAGCAAAATTGTCCAGAGCGAAAAGACCACTACGGGCAGGTTCTGCAGCGCTCCCATGGCGAAGTTGAGCGTCTGAGCATATTGCAATTGGAATACTAGCCACGCAATTGGGATGAAAAGCGTGAGGCGTCCTGTGTTATCCGGGTACCCGGGTGCGAACATCTTCCAGAGAACAATGGCGAGCCAGATCGCAAAGCTGTCGCCGAGAATGCACAAAACTGTCAGATTGATTCGGCCCAGACACTCGACTTGAGCCCAGAACAACCCGTGTTCGAAGAACAGTTTGTACTCATTGTGCTGAGAGATCAAAAAGTAATAAGCCTTTCCTGTTAAGGTCGGAGCCTCCCGCAACCGATTCAAGAAATCGAACAGAGCATAGTAATCGTCTGCGATCGGCACATTGACCAGGTGCCGAAACAGAATCACGTAAAAGATGATTGCCGGAAGGATGACCAGAAGAGCGGCCGTGACGAGAGCCAGCGAGGGATCGCGCCTTAAGCGCAACCGGGCTGTCGCGGGGAATAGTTTTGAGGCGTTTGATACCCGCGCACCTGAAAGCACGGCTGGCATTCAGGAGCTAAGATGCAGCCAACCGGAATTGCGTTCGGTCATGCCGCCGGAAAATACAAATCCTTTACACTTCCTTTGCAATTCTCGTGATAGGCGGAAAACGATGCCGACGTTTATTCGTAACG
>JAFATG010000012.1 GCA_019244055.1 Acidobacteriaceae bacterium
TTTCGCATCTTCCGCTCGACGATACGGGGAATTGGTATGACGCTTACTGGAAGGAGGGAGCGTCCGTTGAAGCGCAGAACAGCGCGATGGCGGATCTTCGCTGCATACTGCCTGGATACTTCAGCACGATCCGTGCAACCCTGCTCAGCGGCCGGGATTTTACTGAATCCGATGATGCCGCACACGAGCACGTCGCGATAATAGATGATGTTCTCGCGCAACAGCTATGGCCGCATGGCGATGCGATCGGGAAGAAGCTCAACGTCTCGGACTCCCCTAAGGGTCCTTATCAGTTCCAGCGCGATTGGTTAGTAGTCGTGGGTGTTGTGCGACATGTGCAGTACCACTCGCTTGCGGTGATCGTCCGGCCACAAATCTACGTCCCGTTTCAACTCGCGCCGCGGCCCACAATGGCGATTGTAATTCGTACCGCCGGCGCGATTCCCGATCTGGCGATGTCTGCACGCAAGCAGGTGAGGCTACTGAATAGAGACGTGGCAGTCTCGCGCATAGCGCCGTTGTCAGATCTGGTAGAACGCGCGCTTTCGGAGAGCCGCTTTGCCTCGCTACTCGCCACCTTGCTCTCTGCCATTGCACTTTTGCTCGCATGTATCGGCATCTACGGAATCCTCTCGTATTCAGTGGCGCAACGGACGAGTGAAATTGGCATCCGTACAGCAATTGGAGCGGGCCGTGGCCAAGTAATGGGAATGGTGCTGGCCGATGGCTTTAAATCCGTATTGCCGGGTGTGGCGGCTGGTTTCTTGCTCTCCTTAATTCTGACGCCACTGCTCGGCGGTCTTTTGTTTGGCGTAAAACCTGGGAGCGTCGCAAACTACTCCTTGATTTCACTTATTGTGCTGCTGGTGAGTGCGCTCGCAGCACTTCTCCCGGCACGCCGAGCGATGAAGATTGATCCGCTTACGGCGCTCAGGTACGAATGAATTTAGGTCAGGAGGAGGACAGGTGGCGATAGATGTCCGTGGCTTAACCACCATGCTATCCGTATTCGACATGCCGACCTCCATCAAATTTTACTGTGATGGGCTAGGATTTGAAATCATCAGCACAGACAGTAAGACTGCGCCGGAGTTTGATTGGGTGATGCTGCGCGCGAATACTTCCGAGCTCATGCTGAACACGGCTTACGAAGAAAACCAGCGCCCGCAGACATCCGACCGAGCGCGTGTCGCCGCCCATCGGGACACCGTAATCTACTTTGGCTGCCCCAACGTAGAAGGGGCGTACACCCACCTACAAAGCATGGGAATTAATATGAAGGAACCTAAGATCGCCTGGTATGGCATGAAGCAGTTGTATGTCACCGATCCTGACGGGTATCTTCTCTGCTTTCAATGGCGCACAGAGACGCAAACGAATGACAGTTGATATCTCCTGAGTCACTTTATTCATGAGAGCGATAGTCGGATTTAGCTCGATAATTCGTCGTGCCAGCCCGCGGGCCATTTCACGGTACCCACTTGCTCGGTTAAAGCGTCTTCCGGAGGAAATGGAACAGCTCGCGTTGTTGCCCGAGAACCCAGCGCAAATGGGTTCGCGACCCTGGTCAGGTGTATGTCTGCTCGAGAGGCAGTAAGTAGATTTTTCGGAGCACCATACGTGAGATGGCAGGACACAGTGGCCTAAACCCGGCAGATGGGAAGCCACGATGATACGTTAAACCATTGCAGCAGTGATCAACAAGCCTTATTCGTCGTTAGGGTTTTCGCGCCCGGAAACGGAAGGCGTAGGGTTTCATGACGTCCACGAAAACGTCGTCGAATCCAGCAGCCTGCAGGCGTGCGGGGAAGCTATCGGGATTAACGACGACCATAGTGTCGAACGTATGCAGCAGGCGAAACGAGCGGCTGTATAGGCTGTCGGTCCCGACGAATATCCCGCCGGGACGCAGAACTCGCGCAACTTCTTTCAGCAACTTGTCCTGCAGCGGAGCTGAACGCACATGATGGAGCATCGTAAAGCACACGACCGCGTCAAAACTCCGGTCCGGAATCGACATCTTGGTTGCGTCCTCGTACAGAATGCTTACATTATCGGGCACACGACGGCGAAGCTTATTGGCGTAAGAACGGTCGATCTCTACACAGGTGAGGCGCGCGACGCGCGTGCACAAGAGATCCGTCGAGACGCCAGGCCCAGGTCCGATCTCCAGAAGATCCGCGCCAAGATTCACGTCCTCCAGCGTCCAGGGCAAGATATAGGTCTCGACCACGTTCTTCCACTTCGCGGAACTGCAGAGCCACCGGTGAACAAGATTCATAGCAGGGCTGAATTCTGTCGCGCGCTCAGAATCAGAAGTGGCAACGAAGCCGATGATACTGTGATCGGAGAAGCGGAATTCTCTCGCATACGGCAATGATGAACACTCTCGGCGCTTGGCGCAAGAGTGCTGCTACGCCATAATGTACCGATAATGCGACAAGAGCTTAAAGACGAGGTACAACCAGACACCCTGACCCAGCACGACGTCCATGAGACCGCGAATGGCGAAAATTAACTATTATCGCCATGGCTCGCCAAGATTCCTTCCAAGGGTCAATTCCTCTGCTCGTTCTAAAAATCCTCACGAGGAGAGGCCCGCTTCACGGATACGGTCTGGCAACCCACATCAAGAGAGTTTCGCAAGATGTTTTAGATGTGGAAGATGGGATCTCTCTATCCTGCGTTGCACCGCATGGAGGAAGCTGGCTTGATTAAAGCCAAGTGGGTCACCACGGAAAATAATCGCTGTGCGCGAATGTATGAGATCACACGAGCGGGCACCAGAGAACTAGAAGAAGAGGAAAGCCGCTGGCGTGCCATCTCTAGCGCCATTGGACGAGTTCTAAAAGAGGCTTAGCCAAAGCTATGTCGCTGTTATCGCGTTTCGTAGGTCTATTTCGCAGTGAGCGCGTCAACGGCGAAATTGAAGAAGAACACGAATTTCACATTGGTTGCCGCATCGCGGAGCTGATCGAAGACGGAGTGGCGCCAGAAGCCGCGACCAGGCGAGCGCGCCTGGAGTTTGGAAACCGAGTTCGAGTGCGCGAGGAAAGCCACAATGTGAAGTTATTTGGCTGGCTCGAATCGACAGCGCAAGACGTGCTTTACGGGTTCCGCACGCTTCGGAAATCACCATCTTTCGCTGCCGCCTCTATCCTGACATTGGCGCTCGGAATAGGGGCCAACACAGCGATCTTCTCCGTGGTGAGCGCAGTCCTGCTGAATCCCCTGCCGTATCCGCAACCCGACCGACTCGTGTGTCTCTTCGAGGAGATCCCCAATTTCAAGAATGGATCCATCTCCTATCCCAACTTTCTCGACTGGCAGCGCATGAACCGCAGCTTTTCCGCCATCGCTGCATTTGGGTCGACTGCGTACAACCTTTCCGGCGAGGGCGAACCCGGGCATTTGCAGGGCGAAATGATCTCTGCGGGATTCTTCGAAATTCTTGGCGTAAAGCCCGTTATAGGACGAACCTTCAACAAGGATGATGACCGCTTCGGCGCGGCTCCTGTAGCGATGATTTCCGAAGGACTATGGAGACTGAAATTCGGATCGGCGCGAGACATCATCGGGCGTCGGCTCCTTATGGACGGCATCAGCCGCACCATCATCGGCGTAATGCCTGCACTTCACCTCCGATTCCAGAATTTCCAGAGAGGCGGGTCGCTCAACGATATTTATACTCCGATCGGCCAATTTAGCGAGAAGCGTTTCCATACGGATCGCAGTTCCGGCTGGGGCATTGACGCCATTGGGCGGCTCAAGCCCGGGTTAGCTCTTTTGCAAGCGCGCGAGGATATGGACCGTGTCTCGCGCCAGCTGACGACGACTTATCCTGATGCCGACAGTCACAAGAAAGCGAATCTTGTTCCGCTAAAGGAAGAGATCGTGGGCGACGTACAGCCAGCGCTGCTCCTGTTGTTCGGCGCGGTTATATTCGTGCTGCTCATTGCGTGTGCGAATGTGGCAAATCTGCTTCTGGCGCGCTCGACATCGCGGCAGCGCGAATTCGCCCTCCGCGCAGCTTTAGGCGCCGGCCGGATGCGCCTCATTCGGCAGTTGCTGACCGAAAGCGTCTTACTGGCCTTGATCGGAGGCGGCCTTGGCCTTCTTCTTGCCAAATTTGGTACGGCGGCTGCCCTTGCGGCTATGCCCGAGAGTCTGCCCCGGGCCGAGGAAGTCGGGCTCGATCTGGGCGTTCTCCTCTTCGCTCTTCTGATATCTCTGGTCACAGGAATTGTTTTCGGGCTTGCCCCGGCACTGAGGATGCGATTGGTAAACGTGGGAGGCGCGCTTAAGGAAGGCGGACGCAGCTTCACCGGGACTCGCAGACGCACCCAGCGCGTTTTCGTGGCAGTCGAAATGGCGCTCGCCCTGATGCTGCTGGTGGGAGCCGGTTTAATGATTCGCACCGTATTCGTTTTGTGGAATGTCAATCCCGGCTTTAACCCGCGCGGGGCAATGACATTCTCCGTCTCACCGCCATCTTCCCTCGCAGAAGAGAATCCGGCGGCAATTCACGCCTTCCTCCGGCAAATGCACCTCCAACTTGCGTCCGCGCCGGGGGTGCAGGCGACGTCGCTGATTTGGGGAGCAAGTCCAATGGGAAGCGACAGCGAATCAATTTTCTGGTTTGTTGGAAGACCGAAACCGCCAGACCGTGCTTTTCCGATGGCAATCACTTATATCGTCGAGCCCGGATACTTCAAAGTGCTACAGATTCCATTGAAGCGCGGCCGTTTTCTGGCAGACCACGACGACAAACATTCTCCGGTTGTCGTGGTGATCGATGAGTCCCTGGCGAAAATGTATTTTCCCGCTGAGGACCCCATTGGCAAATACCTGGAATTCAATACAGATCCCTCGCAAGCGAGTGCATTTCCAGTCATGCGGATCGTCGGCGTGGTGGGGCACGTGAATCAGTGGGGGCTGGCAGCGGACGCCGCCAGTCCGCTCCATGCCCAAATGTATCTTTCGATCGCGCAGTTGCCGGATCAGTTTGCGCATCAAATGGCGCACGGATTTGGGGTAGCGGTACGCAGCAGGAGTGCTCCAACCGCAAGCCTTGAAACACTTCGAAATCGACTCCTCTCGCTGAGTCGCGGACTGGTCATTTTCGATCCGGAGCCGATGGAACGCGCCGTCTCAAACTCTATTGCAAGCCAGCGCTTCACGATGTCGCTCTTCGCCGTATTCGCCGGCTTGGCACTATTCCTGGCAAGCATCGGAATCTACGGCGTGCTGTCGTATCTGGTCGGGCAGCGCATGGAGGAGATCGGCCTGCGCATGGCCTTAGGAGCCAATCGCACGCAAGTGTTGCGCATGATCCTCGCTGATGGCGCACGGATGGCCTTTTCCGGGATCGGAATTGGCATTGTGGCAGCTCTAGGACTTACCCGCCTGATGTCGGGGATGCTTTTCGGTGTAAAGCCAACAGACATGCTGATTCTTGTGCTGGTTTCTTTGACGCTTTGCAGCGTTGCACTACTTGCCTGTTATGTTCCAGCGAGGCGGGCAATGAAGATCGATCCGATGACTGCATTGCGCAACGAATGAACTGCTCCTGGTGTTGCCGAGCAATTCAGCTTAAGGGCAAGATTGATATCGAAGCGAAATCATCACGAGCTACATGACAAATAAGGTCTATGGCGATCAGCCCTTACGTAACGGGAAAGCTGAACGCCGACCCCACAATCGTGCCGCAATGCCGGTGAGCGCGGCGACTGAAGTTTCACAACTCAGGGATTCTGTTGAAAAAGTCGCCGCTTGAGGCCGAATGAAGGAAGTTTCTCGAAGAGATCAATAGGGTTGGGACGAATCGCTTCCTAATGGGGCGTGCGTTCTCGGCAGGTGGCAGCTCTTGTCAGCTTCGCCTTTCGCTTTCGCCTCA
>JAFATG010000032.1 GCA_019244055.1 Acidobacteriaceae bacterium
TGACTGAAAAAGAATGTCAGCACACCGGCGATAAGAAATGAGGCAGATGTAGAGACTTCCTGCAGGTGCCTGTTCAGTCCGCGCCAGCCACTATGTCCGTCCAATCTGTAGATCATACTGATGGAACAAAACAGTACGTTCCAAAGCACGGTCACTGTCATCGCGATGCGAAAAGAAAAATTGGAGTAGCGGTTTGAGCGCGCGCCCCGGTCTCCGAATACGCTGGCAAGTATAACCGCAAAGGGCATCGAGTAGACGGAGAGGAGTGTCAAAAGAAGTGCGTAGAAGCCTTCGGCGCGCAAGCTACCGTCTAGCCTACACGAACCGATGATTAGCAGTTGCGCGGCTAGTCCGCTGACAAAGACCGAGACCAGAAGTGTTTGCCCGCGTCGCATACTAAAAAGTTGTTTCCTAAGGATGCTCAAGCTCGTTGCGAAGCTTCTTCACGAAAAGTTTGGCATCGTTGATAACTTCGTCGGTTTCGGGCGTCAGCCACTCGGGATCACGACTTCGACTCTCCAGCGCTTTCAGATAAATCGAGAATTGGGTCCCTGTGGTCGACTCGGTGTACATTACCTTGAGTGCAAGTTCGCCCTTCACGTGCTTCGGCGAGCTCAATCCCAGATCGGAGAAATCAGAGAAGGTTGTCATAACGCAAGAATTGACGGCCACGCCGCAGAGCTCGAAGGCCGGATGGAAGTAGTTCTGCAGAACTTTTTGAAGTTGGCCACTGAAAGGGGTGTGACCTTGCCAGTTACCAGCGTCGCCAGGAGACCCCGAAAAATTGAGCTCGTTAGTAGACCGCCCGTGAGAACACCCATTTCCAATACCGTTTCTTTCAACCGCAGTCTCACAAGCACCGGGCCAGATTCCGATTCGCGAAACTCGAGGACAGGAGCATTGGAAAGATAGCTAAATTTTCCGATTGGTGCGGCGAGGCCTAGTCCAGGAATGTACACGGCTGAACGGCTTCTAAATGCGTAGGTCGTACTCAATAAAGTAGAGCGGGTTTGCCGGCTGAATATGTTTAACTAACTTTCTCCACGACAACAGAAAAGCCAAGCCTCTCAGCGCGGTTCTGGGCGTTCGTTTTTAGCGAGGCAAGTAAAGGACAAAGGAACAGCACCAACCGGGCCGCTCGAGGCGCAAGCGTCCGTAGAGACGTTGTTATATTGTTTCCAGCCGAAGCTTCCGGAATTCCTATGTGATTCGATTCTGGGTAAAGCGGGGCATACACGTTGGCAACCATGCGTGCCGCTGTTGAGAATGTCATATTAGGTCCTTCAGGTCGGCCAATTCGGGCCGATAATCGAACCCCGACCGCTTTTGTTGCCGTTCCCGAACATTCGCCAGCGGGTCCTTCAACGGTTTCAGTTTGGATTCTGGGCTGATAAGTGCACTCGGCTTTTCCTCCGATCCAGGCGATGTTCGAGCATTGGCTCGAACCGAGGTGACCCGGTCGTGACTCGCGGTTGAGACTCGGCGAATTCGGCTGATATAGGAAGCGAGACTGCGCGCGCTGACGATGATGCCGTCTGCTGCAAGGCACTCGCAGACGCTTTCTTGACGATGACCCTTGTCGAGAGCTGCTTTGATCTCCGGCCAAAGCGCTCGAATTTGCGCCGCCTTCTTCTCGGTTAGTTCAGCGAGGCGGGCCCGAGCTGCGCTGCCACTCGAGTCTGCTGTTCGATCGCGCGGCATGACCTTAGGAGACTGTACAACAGACCGCGAAATTGTGTAACCTAGTGCGACTTAGCGAGACAATAGCGGCATCGTGCGACAAGCTGAAACGCGAACGCAGCAATTTGGCAGCGCCCACCGCAGCAAATAGCCGGTAGAGGAACATAAAGGAAACGGGATGTGCCGTCGCTTCTCTTACGCACTTAGTCTTTCAATCTCAAGTTTTTGAGATGCATTGCATTTTGGGGCTGATGCATTACATCTGGGATGCGCGTGTTTTCCGGGCGTTGAAACGTCCCTAATCCGCCTTCACAGCCTTTTAGTACTTAGAGGCCCGAGTATGCGTCATCAGCGTTCTATCAGGTTTTCCGAGCGAGTCGTGAAGGACATTGACACAGCGTCTCGGCAACGTGGCTTTTCATCGTCGACGGCCTTCATCCGTTACGCAGTAGAGCAAGAACTCTTGGGCCGGCAGGAAGCGCTGATAGGTGCGGAGAGGAACGGATTGCAGCAACTATGGACCAGGTGCGCTGTAACCAATTTCGGCTGATGCGGATGAACCAAGCCTTGTTTGCTTTTGTGGATGCTCTCACAAAAACTTTTCTAACCTGCGTGTTGGAGCCGGCAGCCGATGCAAAGGCTCAAGCCGTGGCGCGCACCAAGGAACGTTATAACCAGCTGCTGAAGAGCGCCGGGCGTGCAATGGTCGGTGAGGCGAAGTTCGCCCTGGAGGATTTGGTAGCCAATGTCGACGTGTAGTGTCGGCCTGTTAAACTGACCAGGCTCGCCGTCGCGTCCCTTAGCGCCTACGAGCGTCTCTTAGTACTTAGAGGGTCCAGCGACCGACCCAATAGCGTTATCGCCATGACTGCAACCAAATTCTCACCGTGGCGGAAGTTGCGCTCGAACTGCGCTGCTCAAAAGCGCACGTCTATAACGTCATCGCTGGCAAAGTGGACGGCGTTCGCGCGTTGCCAGCAATCTTGATGGGGCGCAGAAAGCTCGTGCGGCGCGAGGCGTTGGAACATTGGATGATGGTGAATAAAACTGCTGCAGCCGAGGGTGCCATTCGTTCACCCGACATCGAAACAGTGATGAGCGCGCCTAGGAATGCTTGAAGTTGTCCTCGATACAAATGTTCTGGTTGCGGCATTTAGATCGAAGCGAGGAGCTTCCTATCAGATGGTTCGGTCCATCGGACTAGGCGATTGGAGGCCCAACATCTCTGTTGCACGGGCATTGGAATACGAGGATGTGCTTAAGCGACAGGCTCTGCTGCCGAGTGTCACCGAGGCAGAGATCGACAGATTTCTCGATTATGTTTTCCAGGTCTCGAATCTGATTCCATCGGTCCAGCGCCGGCGCCCGAATTTGCCTGATCCCGGTGACGAGCTTATCCTGGAGTTAGCAGTTGAAAGCCGGGCGATCATCGTGACGCATAATAAAGCGCATTTCACGGGCGCTGCCAGGTTCGGCATTTTAGTGAAGACGCCGGCGGAATTTCTGAAGATGTTGCGAGAAAGCCAATGAGCGTGAGCGTCAGCATACCTGAAGAACTCTACGAAAAGGCGGCGGCCATCGCGAGGGCTCAAAACGTGTCAGTAGATGAGGTGTTCGCATCTGCATTCGCCGAACATCTGGCCGCGTGGGAGCGGCTTAAGGAAAGGGCAGCACGCGGCAGTCGCGAAGAGTTTTTTGCCGTGCTCGATAAAGTGCCGGACGTGGAGCCGTCCCCCGAAGATCGCATTTAAAGTAATCCGCAGCGCTGCCCGGCGCGGAGAAACAGGCGAACAGGCCATCACGGCAAATTTTGTGCCTGCTGAAGTCACCGTGCTCAGGTATGCGCGTCCCTAAAACCCTGCGAGAGTCTCTTAGTACTTAGAGAGGCCGCCTGCGTGCGAACTGACAATGTCTTATTTGCCGTTTTACCGCCGGAAGTGGAAGCGCACGACGATGATGACGAACGAGGATCGGCTGGCACACCATCTCACATCGGAATTTGACTCTCGACTGTTGAGTACTTTCGATAGAGATGAATTGCGGGTATTTCTCGATCGGAAGAGTCTGACGCTTTCGTTCAGCGTGGTAGATCACCTGCGATGGGATCTGAAGCAGATATTCGATATGGCGGTTGCAGAAGGATATTTGCAGCGGAGCCCGGCGGCGCTGTTGTTCACGCCGCGCGAGTGCAGGCTGGCAGCGACGCGGGTCATGCCGTGGAAGACATGCGACAGATGCTATCGGTTCTCGAAGTTCGAGAGCAGCTGATCGCGAAACTCGCCTTGCTGGCTGGAATGAGGTCTGGCGAGATTTTCGGCCTGAAGTGGGCGCGGATGGAAGCAGATTATGCCGATATCCGGCAACGCGTTTACCGCGGCGACGTAGATTCCCCAAAGTCGACGCGGTCGGTGCGATATGCAGCGCTCTCGGATGGTCTACTCGCTGCCATCGACGAATGGCGAGCCGTGTCGCGTCCAGGCATAAAGGTGACTGTAGAATTATCTGTTCTCGTCCAACGAATCATTGTTTCGCCGTCATTCCCGCCATGGGCCATTAAGTCCCTTCAAAGAGCGGTCGACGCGGCATTCGCGCCCGCCGCGTCCGTGAGGGTGGAGTCGTCTGTTCTGCTTGATCGGCCCATGGTTGAATCCAAGTTGACGTAGAGGCAGCTATGGGCCTCGAAGACATCTTCAATGCAGCGCTTCCATCCCGTTCCGAAGCGTTGACCGAGATCGTAATTGATTGGTGCAGGTGACTTTACATATGCTTAGGCGGATCACTCCCGCTAAACGCCGCTCACAACTGCGATCCGTCCTCTTTCCGATTCGACACTCTACGCTATTAGGGTTTGCCGAGCATTATTAACGCATCGCGCCGTTATCGTAGCAATCAAATTGCTGCGATCCTTCGATTTTGCTTGCCTGATTTACCTCACGTGCAGGATCGAGCCCACGGAACACAATGTGATTTCTAGTTTTGAGTTGTCACCCGAGCAGGCCGACTCACTCGATCGTGATGCCGCCCGAGTCGACGCGAATACTGACCGATGGCCCGCCGCCGCGAATCTTGCCTTCTATGTGATGCTTGGAAAAAATGCTGTTGACCGCCATCTCCGGAACCGAAATGGTGCCGCTGTCGGATTCCGCGCTGACGTCGTACCCGGCACCGGGCACGAGCTTCACCCTGACCCCCCCGGAGCCTGCTTTCGCGCGAATCGGAGCAGCAACGGTTTGGCCGATGGTAATTTGCCCGGAGTCGGCCTGCACGTCCAGCGCGCCGGCCACATCTGAAGCATTGATTCCGCCCGAATCGACGCGGGCAAACACCGCACCTTTCGTCTTATTGATGTGCACGCCTCCGGAATCGGCTTCTGCATGAACCTCAGATCCAACGTCGTGGATTTCGATTCCACCCGAATCCGTTTTGCAATCTATCCGGCCTCCTAAACCTCGAACCTCGATCCCTCCTGAATCGGCGCGGGCCCGAAGCTCGGTGTTGGCCGGGCTTTCAATTTCGAGGCGCATGGAGATGTTCCTCAGCAAGTTATGTTCGTGGACATAGCCAATGCGCACCCTGTTGCCGTTTTGTTCGATTGGCGGGTTGCGCTCGAGCTCCCGAATTCGCGCGTACACATCATTCGAGCTGAACCAGCCGTGCTGCGCCTGGAGGATCGCATGAATGCGCACGAATCCTGATCGGCCTGCGGTCACGGTAACCCCCCCTGAGTCGGTCTGAACATCCAAATCTACGGGGCCGGAAATAGTGAGCGACCTATCAAATGAGCCATCGGCTTCAGCCGCACTCAATATCGACCCCGCGACAAGCGCGGCCAAGCCTAGCGCAAAGATCTTCATAGACTAACTCCCTTCGAGGTGCCTCTTGATCAATACGCATGCCAGAGTGGAAAGTTCCACTCGGGTCAGTTGCTATGAAGCGGATCTATCCCGATTGTCAACGCGGCCGACGGACCCGACATTGCGGCAAGCGAAAATCATTCCTCGCGGAGGGCGAGCATGGGATCAATGTGGGATGCGCGACGGGCCGGCACGTAGGCACCGAGCAAGGTAGCGCATAACAGCAGAAGTGCGATGGCGAGGAATGGCTTGAAGCCGGCCGAACCGAATGAGAACAACACCATCGACTTGATCGCGATGGACGCGAAGACGCCAGCGATCAAGCCCGCGGCGATGCCGGCGACGCCGATGACAGCGCCCTGGCGAAGCACCATGGACACCACGTCGCGGCGGTCGGCGCCTACCGCCATACGGATTCCAAACTCGCGAAAGCGGCGGGCAACAGAGTAGGAAACGACTCCATAAAGTCCGATTACGGCAAGAATGAGACCCATGACGCCCATCGCTGCCACAAGCTCGGTGATGATAGCGGGGGTGGCAATTGCGCGGCTGTGATAAAGATCGGCCATGGTGCGCACGTCGAACACCGGCATGTCTTTGTTCAGATTTTGAATGACGCGACGGAGCACTGGGACGATCGTTGTGGCGTCGGCGGCTTTCGATTGAGCCATTAGGAACAAGTTCGGCTGGGTGTGCTGGGAAAGCGGGAGATAGATGTAGTCGCTCGCGTTCTCGCCGATCCAAAAATACTTAGAGAGCTTAGCGACTCCAACGACCTCAGTCACGCGGCCCGGAGCATCGCCGACACGAAGGCGCTTACCGATGGGATCTTCTTTCGGCCAGTAATGCCGCGCGAACTGTTCGTTGACAATTGCGACGGCCGGGCTGTCCGCCGTGTCGGTTTCCGAGAAGGAGCGGCCGTGGAGAATTGGAATTCCCATAGTGGCGAAGTAGTCCGGCGTAACCACGTTATCGAGGATCTTGGGGATGGTTTGGCCGCGCTGTAATGGGTGTCCATCAGGCAGAGCGGCGACCGCGTCCTGGCCATCCATCCCCATGGGGACGCACTCGGCGAGAGCGGCGGAGACAACGCCGGGAGAATGCTGAATATTTTCGAGAAGCTGCTTATAGAAGACCTTCCGCTGAGATTCGTCATAGCGGATGAGACCGGGATCGAAGCTCATCAATTGCAGACTGTCAGTACGAAAGCCAGGCCCTTTGTCGATTTGGCTCTTGAAGCCTTCAAATAAGATGCCGGAGACGACCAACAGCAAAACCGATAACGCCACTTGCGCTCCGACGATGACATTGCGTCCCCATAGCTTCCTTCCCTTCGAGGCCGTTCCTTCTTTTTCCTTCAAGGCGGTGATGAGGTCCAACCGCGTGGTTTGGAGAGCAGGCGCGAGGCCGAAGATAAAAGTGCTCGCAATACCAACAAAGAAGGTGAATAACAACGCCTTCCCATTGAGGTGGAAGTTGATGTCAAGCGGAGCGTCAGTCGGAAACGGTATGGTGTTGAGGAACGCGTCTGCGCCAAAGGCGACAGCCAATCCAGCCGCGGCGCCCAAGAGAGACAGGACCAAATTCTCGACGAGCAACTGACGGATTAGGCTCCAACGGCTTGCGCCGACTGCCAGTTTTACGGCGATCTCGCGGGCACGCATGGAAGCGCGGCTGAGAAGCAACCCTGCAACATTCGCGCAGGCAACCAGGAGCACGCAGATGGCAAGCAATGCCAGCATAATGACCAACGCGGTGTCGGGTGGATCCTGCTCGACGTGAGATTTAAACTCAGTGATTGCTTTTAGCTTCAGATTTTCGTCCGTCTTGGGATACATTTTGCGGAGAACCGCGGCAATAGCGGTGAGATCGGCGGTGGCTTGGGACACCCCGGCTCCTGGCTTCAACCTGCCTCTGACGCTGAGCCAGGCGTTATCTCGCTTCTTATACGGAGAGGGATTCCATAGGTTCTCCACCGTCACTAGTGGGACGAACATAGCGGCCTTCAACGCATCTAAACCATGAAAGGTTTCCGGGGCGACGCCAATGATCGTGAACTCAATCCCGTTGAGCCAGATCTTTTGACCTACGACTGACGGCTTCCCTCCAAGCTCGCCTTTCCAGAGATCGTGGCTGATCACGACTACGTAGTCCCGGCCGGGAACCAGGTCCTCGTCGCGCCGGAAGCCACGGCCCAAGGCCGGCTTGATGCCCATGACGTCAAAGAAATTGCCGGTGACGAACATGCTCCATTTCATACGCGATTGAGTGTTGCGATCGGGTTGGAAGCCGAGATGGGTGTAGGAGGTAGCAACCAGACCGTCGAAGGTCCTATTACGATCGCGTAAATCAGCGTAGTCTGGGTATGAGAGAGCGGTATTGCCTCCGAACGGTCCGCTTCTGATGGCATGGACACTGACTACCCGGTTGGGATG
>JAFATG010000067.1 GCA_019244055.1 Acidobacteriaceae bacterium
AAATGCGCATGCCTGCCTCGTTCTGGACGGCCAGTATATACCGTCACCGGTGGGCGATGCCTTCAGAACCACGAGCGGCCAGCGAGTGGCGCAAACTCGTACTGACAGACAATAGACTCAAACCATGACCGAATGGAACGCAGAGGAGTACGCCCGGCGATCAGGGCTTCAGGAAGCGATGGCAAACGAGGTACTCGGTCTACTCGAACTGCAGGGTTCCGAACGCGTGCTCGACGTCGGGTGTGGCGACGGAAGGATCACGGCACAGATCGCCAAGCGTGTCCCCCGCGGAGCCGTGATCGGCGTAGACGCCTCACGCGAAATGATTGCCTTCGCAACGCGGCGTAGCGCCGACCAGCCGAATCTGAGCTTCGAAGTGGCCGACGCGCGGCGGCTGCCTTTTCGGGAAGAGTTCGACCTGGTTGTCTCCTTCAATGCGCTCCACTGGGTGCCCGACCAAGCCGCTGTTCTTCACTCCATTCACTGTGCGATGAGGCCCGAGGCTCTGGCACAACTGCGCCTCGTTCCGCACGGTGAGCGCAAGAGCCTGGAAACTGTGATCGAAGAGACGCGTGTTTCACCAAGGTGGAGTAGTTATTTCCAAAATTTCAAAAATCCCTATCTGCACCTGACGCCCGAGAAATACGCAGAGCTTGCCGAGCGTAACGGGTTTCGTGTCTGTCGGATTCACGCCGAATCGAAATCTTGGGACTTCAAGTCTCGTTCGGCATTCGTCGATTTCGGCTCCGTGACTTTCGTCGAGTGGACACGGCTATTACCGGAATCCGAGCGACATGCCTTCATCGGTGATGTTCTGGATCGCTACAGGGCCGTAGCGGCCGGCGTCCCTGGTGAGGAGAATACTTTCAAGTTTTATCAGATGGATGTTACCCTTGCGCTCGCCTAGCCTCGGAGGGCGGGCTTTGAAGCCCGCGAGTGGCTTCAGCCACGCCATCGGAACCACGAGCGGTCAGCGAGTGGGATATTGCGCTCTTCCGAAGAACCGATTCCATCAGCACTCTTTTGTGAAGATGGAATCTCAGTTACTCGATTCTAATTCGAACCTTGCGCCTGAAACGGAAGGCATGCTCTGAAGATTCATCTAATCGACGGCACTTACGAATTGTTTCGCCACTATTACGCCTTGCCTTCCGCAAAGGACGAGGGCGGCTTTGAAGTCGCTGCAACTCGAGGTGTACTCACGTCGGTATTGGGCATGCTCAAGAACGGTGCCACACACGTCGGGGTCGCGACCGATCACGTGATCGAGTCGTTCCGCAATCGGATCTGGCCGGGCTACAAGACTGGAGAAGGCATTGAGCCTGCGCTGCGCGCGCAGTTCTCTTTCCTCGAAGAGGTCCTCTCAGCCGCCGGTATCGTGGTATGGCCGATGGTGGAGTTCGAAGCGGATGATGCGCTCGCTGCCGCAGCCGCCACGGCATCCCGCGACCCGCGCGTCGAACAGGTCGTCATCTGTACCCCGGATAAAGATCTCGCCCAAAGCGTGCAAGGTACCCGCATCGTCCAAATGAATCGTCGGAAGCGTGTCCTAATCGATGAGGCTGGTGTGATCAGGAAATTCGGTGTAGCTCCGAGATCGATTCCTGATTACCTCGCCCTTGTAGGCGATACCGCCGATGGTTATCCGGGCCTTCCCGGATGGGGCCCAAAGTCTGCGGCGGCTGTTCTTGCCAAGTATGCTCATTTTGAATTCATTCCCAGCGATTGGCGCCAATGGCGTGTAAACGCTGCAAACGCGAGTGCTCTCACAGATACACTATTCAGCCGGTACGACCAGGCATTGCTCTTCCGCACACTCGCAACCCTCCGGGCTGACATCGTACTTTTCGATGACGTGGAGCAACTAAGGTGGATAGGCCCCACCCCTGCCTTTGCCGCTCTGGCGGCACGCCTTGATGCGGCGGTCACCGAGAAGAAAAAGCCCCCATCAGCGGCAAACAGGAACGATCAAGTTGCTTCGTCGGTTGCTGGTGATCAGACCTTCCCTTCATCCGCCGACGGACCATAGATGGCCGGGACCTTCTCATCGTTCATTCGCAGGTATACCGTCAACTGTCCACGATGATGCGCCATGTGGTTCAGCACGCCGTCTCGAATCGCGACATACCGCGGCTGCTCGCTCATCAATTTGCCGGCGGCCAGCATACGCCATTTGGTGTTCAGAAGGTGATCGTCAGTAGTCGCCATCAGGACCTCACGCCCTTTCTTTAGACTGGCCTCGAACTGCTCCAGCAGATCACGCCGTGTCTTCCACTCCTTTGGTCTAAACTTCGAGCCTCCGGGCGGATTGATGTCCAACTCCTCGATGTTCACTACCATATCGAGCCACGCCGGAATGGTGGCCACAATAGTCGCCAGATAGCCGAGTGGCATCGATTTCTCGTGCGGCTTCCAGTCATTCTTTCCCTCCGGAACTCGTTCTAGCGTCTTGCGGATGCCAACCGCCTCGCGCTCGAGTTCAGCCAATAACAGTTCAGTGATCTTCATCAAATACCTTCCTTGGCTTCGATTCTAGATGCCGAGCTAATGCCGGATAGAATGGCAGGTAGATGCGAGCGCGTTTAGGAGGTCCCCGCTCATGAACGATGATCGAGATCGAGTCAGCCGCCGCCGGTTTGTTGGGACCGCGGCATTGACCGCCGGTGCCCTTGGGTCGCTTGCGAGTGCCGCTCGCCCCCCGGCTGAGGTGAAAATCGGCCTGTATAGCATCACCTACGGAGGCGTTTGGTATCGCGGTGACGCTCTGACCGTAGAACAGGTCATCGAACGCGCCAAAAAATTTGGTTATCAGGGCGTCGAAATCGATGGAAAACGTCCGCACGGTAATCCGCTCGACATGCCTCACGCCCGTTGCCGTCAGATCCGCAACTTCGCCGGTGACCAGGGTATCGAGATTTACGCCGTTTCAGGAAATAACGATTTCAGCAGCCCGATTCCCGAGCACCGCGAAGCTCAGTTGGTATACGCACGCGAGCTGATGCGTATGACGGCTGATCTCGGAGCGAAGGTGATGCGCGTTTTTCTCGCTTGGCCGGGAGTAACGCTGCTTCCCCAAGGTGGTGGACGTTACGATATCGCCCAGGGCGTCTGGAAAGCCGAGCACAAGGACTTTTCCGAGCAGCAGACGTGGGACTGGTGCCGCGAAAGCCTCGACGAAGCGGCCAAACTGGCCGGTGATTTCGGGGTGACTCTCGCGCTACAGAATCATCCGCCGGTTATCAATAAGGGCTACATCGATGCTTTGCGCATGGTCAGGGAAGTTGCCTCACCCCATCTAAAAATGTGTTTCGACGCGCGACTGGAGCACACACTAGATGAAGCGGCCGTCCGCAACGCGGTGAACGAAATCGGCGCGTTGCAGATCCTCTGGCATTACGGTGGCGAGTACGACCGTGATCCTGATGGCATAACGGTCAAGGGCGACGAGAAGGCTATGGCCGAGATGCTAGGCCTCTTCGATATCGGCTACAACGGGTATGCCGGGTTTGAACTATGCCATCCGCTGCCGGTCATCAACGGACAGACGGTCGGTCTGGAGTTTGCCGACAAGAATGCCCAACTGGCTGCCGAATACATGCGGGGCGTATTGGTTGAGGCAAAGAAACTGCACGCATCGCAGAGCTGATGTCCGCGGGCGGCCGCGTTCGATAGAGAACAAAGATAACGTCCTGAATCTTCCAGTTAGTGAACGGGCGCCAGATCCGTCGGCGGCAATCCCCAACGTTCTGAACCATTGAGCTTCCCTGAACCTCTTGTACATTGGTCCATCGCGTGCAATTGCGACTGGATCAGGTTTGACTCCGACGAGAGGCCGTATGAAGCTCGAGACCGCAGCAGAACTTGCCAGCGTCCTCGCTCTTGATTACTCGAAGGGCAGGGGAAACTCACGCGCACCGCTTGAAGTTTTCTACTCGTATTCGCACAAGGATGATGAATTTCGTATCGCTCTTGACAATCATCTAAGCCCATTGCAGCGGCTAGGCCT
>JAFATG010000367.1 GCA_019244055.1 Acidobacteriaceae bacterium
GCCGTAGCGGATGCGATACCCCTGCCGGTTCACGCCGACTAATGTGTTGTCGACGAGCTGGTAATTCGATTTTAGCCATGGTCCGGGCCAGGACCACGCGACGCTCCACACATTTTCCGGCGTTCCGTATGGAAGCACCGCGGTTGCATATCGCGGCTCAAAACGATAGCCGTCAATATTGAGCGTTGCACGGCCGCGATGGCCGGAGAAGCCGAGGTGGTAAAATCCCCCGGGCCGATTTGTGTTCGGTTCAAGAACATCGTCGGCGTTATACCACGCGCGACCCGCTTCAGCAACGGCGTCGACGGCATCACTGATGTGAAACGCCGCTCGCACTCCAGCGATCGTTTCCGTTTGTCCGCCGAGGCTGCTGCTCGGCAGTGGTCCCTGCGGCCCAGGGTTCGTCTTTGCATCGACTCCGAACAGCGTGCTCGTCGATAAAGGATCACCGCCGGTTACAAGGTGCAGCAAAGAAGCTGAGTAGCGCGTCCCTTCACCGTGGTCAAAAACAATTGAAGCAATAGAAACGCGCGCCGATGTTCCGGGCAGTGAAGGCAAGGCGGCGTCGGTTACTTCGAGCGTGGCAATGCCGTGATGAGCGGTGAAATCGATTCCGTGCAGCGGCAATCCGGGTTCGGGACTCGGCCAGGAATCCAAAGAAGGTGGTCCAGTGCCGAGCGTCTCGGCGGTGGCGATTCCGATCGCAGGGGTCACATTTGTCAGCGTTGGCTGAATGAAGACGAACCGGTCGGTCTGGTTGAGATCGAGGAAACCACCGCGCAGGGTCCAGCTTCCGTCATGCGCGCCAACTGATCCGAAAAGCGGTGCAATCGCAGAGACATCCGCTTCATCTTGGTTCGCGTGTAATGGAAAAACAATGTGATACGGGAGCGTTGTGAAGCCGAGATGCGGATTCAGGGTCGGCATCAGGTTTTCGCCCCAATACGCCGCGTTCTGCATGCTGCCCGTGATAAGACCGGCGCCGATAATTAAGGATGCGTCGTACCGGGAACCGATGTAGCGAGCCGTGATGTTCGCCTGCGCGATTCCGGCAACGCCCGGCGTTTGAGGAGCGCTCGAGAACGTGTCGTAAGGCGTCATCGGCGAGAGCGGCGAGCCCAAAATAAATCCAGGTCCTTCGGGCGGCGTCAGCCCTGGACCGCTGGCTGCCGTATCGATAAAGTCCGTGAACGAATCGAACGAAAAATGCAATCCGGGCGTCGGCGACGGCGAGGGCGTTGGTTGAGGCGATCCGGTCGCACTGGGACTCGGTGATGGTGACGGGCTCGGCGATGGACCGGCTTGTGCCAGCGCATCTCGATGCGCGCAAATTAGGAGGCCCGTCGCAGCGAGCGATGCCTGCAATATGAACGAATATCTTGAGTTGAGCAATCGTCCGGCCTTCCGCTTTACCGCAGCGATGTCTGCCAGCGTACCTTTCGAAGGTGGTATACTAAAACTCCTGATGCACGAGCACCAGCGTCCCGCGCATTATAACCGATTCCTCCGCGCGCTGCCCCGGGATGAGATCGAGATCGTCGAGTCCCGGCTAGCTTTCAAGCGGTGGCAGCTCAATGAGACGATCTATGACGTGAATGCGCCTTTGCATTGCGTTTACTTTCCGCTCACTGCTGTTTCATCCAACATTGTTTTGATGGAAAGCGGCGCGGCGGTTGAAACGAGCACGATCGGGCGCGAGGGAATCGTCGGCGCACACGCTGCATTGGGCTCAGAACATGTTGCAACGAAAACGCTGTGCCAAGTTCCCGGGCAGGTCGCGGCTATGGAAATCGATGACTTCCGCCGTAGCCTCGAAGTGCTGCCGCGATTTCGATATTTCATCGGCCGCTTCAACGTCTTCTTTATCAATGTTGTCTCGCAAACGGCGGCCTGCAATCGGCTGCATCGCGTCGAGGAGCGGTTAGCACGATGGCTATTGATGACCCACGATCGCGTTCTGGGCGAGACGTTACCGCTCACGCAGGAACTGCTCGGCATCATGTTGGGCGTCAATCGTCCTGCGGTAACCATTGCCGCCGGTGCGCTGCAGGAAGCGGGCTTGATCACGCTCGGGCGCGGATTGATTACGATCGAAAGCCGTCCAGGTCTTGAAAGCGCATCGTGCGAGTGTTACGCGGTCGTCAATCGCGAGCTCGACCGATTGCTGCCAGATACCTTCGAGGCAAAACTCGCTCCTCAAGAAATTCCCGAAGAAGCGCCCGTTTAACAACGGCCTTCCTTGCGGCTTTTCAGCGTGCGTGCAAGATCCAGCACGCTGACAAATGCGAGCGCTGCTCATCTCGTTGCGGAGCAATGCGCGCCACTGGAAAACCCCGCCACTCCCGCCGCTTTGGATTCGGAGTATTCAAGCGCTTGAGGGTATCTCCGATGAGCTTAAAGGGCTTCATGACACTACGTCCTTTCTAGTGCGCTCGCCGTCACCTCACTTTCGAGCGCCGTCGCTGGAAAATAAAAAACTGCCGTGGCTCCTCGCGACGACAGTTGGGTTGCACCGAGAGCGTTCTCACGGGGCGGCCTCAATGTCGAGCTTTGGCACCGCACGCTATAGAAGTCTGACTTCAGCCGCGTTAGGTACCGCCTTGATTCGGCGGTGCCTGGTCTACCCGTTGGGGTCTCTCGACCTTTCCGGGCAGCGGCGTATCATCGTGCGGACGCCTCACCTAACGAGGAATCCACCTTTAATAATACGTTGTGTGTCAACCCGCCGGTAAAGTGCGTGACGTTTAAGCAGCCGCTCGATTCGGTATTGTTTCGCAGGTGGGAAAGGAGCGCGAGCGAGAGCCGGCGTTAGCGCCGAAACCGGCCGAGTGGCAACGCGTTGCAGCGGAGTTTGTCGGCACCTTTTTGCTGACGTTCGTCGCCGCCGGTGCCGACTCGGTCGAATATGCAACGAACGGCCTAATCGGCCACGTCGCACGCTATGCAGCTCCTGGGCTGCTCATCATGGCGATGATCTGGAGTCTGAGCGCGATTTCAGGAGCTCACATTAACCCCGCGGTTACCCTCGGCTTTGTCGCCCGCCGGTGCTTTCCGCTGTACCGCATTCCAGGCTATCTCATGGCGCAGTTCGCAGGCGCGATCGCTGCGGCGGCATTGCTTTACGCGATTCTGGGTAGTCAGATGCAGCACGGCGTTACGAAGCCCAGCGTGCCCTTCACCGACGTACAGGCGTTGATTACCGAGATCACGTTGACGTTTATTCTCATGTTTACGATTTTGGCAACGGCTGAAGAGGAGGCGGTAGTGGGAAAGAACGTCGCGCTAGCAGTCGGTGGGATCATTGCGATGTGCGGTTTGGCGTTTAGTCCGCTCAGCGGCGCATCGATGAATCCCGCGCGATCACTAGGTCCAGCCGTGATTGCGGGCAGTTTCGGGCATATTTGGGTGTACCTCATTGGCCCGATCCTCGGCGCCTTGTTGGCAACGGCCATTGTCGAGCTCATTTTTGGAAACCCCTCGCAACGCGCGCGCGAGGCCGCTCATGGAAAACACAGATGAAAAAGAACATCAATGCGACGCATTATGACCACATCCCGAGTTTCCCGAACAAGGGAAAAGATCGCATCGTTCACGGGATCATTGAGACGGTAAAGGACAGCCCCTGCAAGTACGCACTGAAAAGCGACTACGGAATTATCGAATTTAGAGAGCCGCTG
>JAFATG010000352.1 GCA_019244055.1 Acidobacteriaceae bacterium
CATTCTGGCGGTTCCGCTGCAAACGGATGAACGAGTGATCGGACTGCTGTATCTCGATTCGCCCCATCTGGTTCGCGAGTTTACGCCGGAAGACTTGAACCTGGTCACGGTCATGGCAAATATCGCTGCCATTCGCATCGAGCACGCCCGGCTGATGGAGCAAGAGCAAGCGAGAAAGCTGTTGGCGCGAGAACTCGAGCAAGCGGCGGAGATTCAGCGCCGGCTGCTACCTGCGTGTGCTCCGGAGATCGCCTGCCTCGATCTGGCAGGCTATAACGCTCCATGCCGCACGGTTGGAGGAGACTACTACGATTTCATTCCGTATTCCGATGGACGTGTGGCGCTGTTCATCGCCGATGTCTCCGGGAAGGGACTAGGCGCGGCGCTGTTGATGTCGAGCTTGCAGGCGCGTGTTCAAGTGCTGTTTGAAGACTCCGGCCGGCTTGCCGCAAAGATTTGTCGGTTAAATCGCAGCATTGCGGCGAACTGTCCCGACAATTGCTTCATCACATTTTTTGCCGCGGTGTTCGATCCCGCGAGCAATGAGCTGGCATATTGCAATGCCGGGCACAATGCCCCGCTATTGCTTCACGCGAACGGTGAAGTCGAGGCGCTCGGCGCTACGGACCTCCCACTTGGCGTTAAGCGAGATGGCATCTTTGAGGAGAGCAGCCGCCGCTTCGAACGCGGCGATGTGCTCGTTCTCTATAGTGACGGAGTGACCGAGGCCCGCAGGCCAGACACGGATCAGGAATTCGGTGAACAGCGACTCATCGCTGTCGTTCAGGGGAAACGAAACGAACCCTCCGTGAGGCTTGTTGAAGCAATAAACGCGGAGCTGCTGTCGTTTACCCAGGGAGCGCTGGCGGCAGACGATGTAACGCTGGTGGTAGCGCGCCAGTGCCAGGCGGCGGCCGGACCATTCACAAATTTCAAAAAAGCTCTTTCCGGCCATAAATCAGCGCTTTAGATCTAAGTCTGTAGCTCACTGCGACGGACAGCCTTCGATCCTGAGATCGGCTAATCACAACCTGGAGCCGATCTCATGAGCGTAGTCCTTGCTTACAAAAACTTCGCGGCTAACCGCAACATCAGTCACATAGGTCTTGGCGTAGCCGCCATGAACACCACCAAGGTGCTGCGCAGTGCCGGCATCAGGAGCGATGTATGGCCGATTCTAAGCGCCGCTGATCTGCGGGCCAGATTGCAATCGCTTCCGGCGGAGCATGTCATCATCTCGGCGCCTTGGATTCCCGCCGCCGAACTGCAAAGTCTTGCCGGCGAGTTCACGGACACGCACTTTGCAGTGAATTGCCATTCGAATGTCGGGTTCTTGCAGGCTGACCGCAATGGAGTCAAGCTCCTGCGCGAAACCATTGAGGTCGAGATGGGCACCCACAACGTCCACGTCGCGGGTAACACCCGGCGTTTCTGTGAGTGGGTGCGCAGCGCGTTCGGCCTCCCGTGCGCCTACCTTCCAAATCTCTATTACCTGGACGCGAGACCCAATCCACACCGGCCCTTTGCGGGTGGAACTCTACGCATCGGCGCCTTCGGGGCAACACGGCCATTGAAGAATCTGATGAGCGCGGCGGGAGCGGCGGTCGAGATTGCGCGCAATTTTCGCGCTTCTCTCGAACTGTGGCTCTCGGCCGGACGCGCGGAGGGCGGCGGTGAAGGAATTCTGGCAGCCGTGAAAGAAATGCTGAACGGATTGCCCAACGTCACGCTAATAATGAACGGGTGGCAATCTTGGCCTAAATTCCGACAGACGGTGGGGCACATGCACCTGCTGCTTCAACCGAGCTACACCGAGTCATTCAATATGGTGACCGCAGATGGCGTTGCGGAGGGTATTCCTTCTGTTGTTTCGAAGGCGATCGATTGGGCTCCCGATGATTGGAAGGCCGAGGTGGACGACGTTCTCGATATCGCGCGCATAGGGCGGCGGTTGCTTTGTGATCCCCGAGCGGCTCAGGAGGGCTGGGAGGCGCTCGAATCTTACGTCGCATCCGGGCTCCTCGCTTATCAGCGCTATTTCGCTAGGCGATGAGCATGCAGTCGCCGTACGAGAAGAATCGGTAACCCGCGCTCACGGCGTGGCGATAGGCGTCCAATAAGAAATCACGCCCCGCGAAGGCGCAAACCAGCATCAAGAGACTGGATTGCGGCAAATGGAAGTTGGTCAGCATCGCGCCAGTCGCGCAGAAACGAAAACCGGGATAGATGAAGAGGTTGGTTTCGCCGCTGGCGGCATGCAGCCCCCCTCGCAACATTGCAGTTTCGACGGTGCGCACGCTTGTAGTGCCTACACAGAGAAGGCGGCGGGCGCGTCTCAGTAGCTTGGCATTCGACTCGCTCAAGTCGAAATATTCCTCATGCAGGGCAATGTCAGAGAGCTGCCCGTGGCGGAGGGGGGCGAAGGTCCCGAGCCCGACATGCAACGTCACGTAGGAGATGTCGGCTCCCGCCTCGCGGCAGGCGTCGAGAATCTGAGGTGTGAAGTGAAGACCTGCGGTGGGCGCCGCCACTGACCCTCGCTTTTCGGCGAACACCGTCTGATAGCGCTCGCGATCCTGTGCCGTGGCGCGCCGGTGAATGTAGGGCGGCAGCGGAGTCTCTCCCAATTTGTCCAGAACATCGCGCATTGGCTCCGCCGCATGGAAATAGAGAGTGCGCTCACCGAACTCGCCCTCAGAAATAACCTCCGCGCGAAGATGCTCTCCGAACAGAATGCAATCGCCTGTTCGAACGCGCTTGGCCGGCTTTACCAGCGCGTTCCACGATTTCTCCTCGGGATCCAGCGCGCGTATCAGAAAGACTTCTATCTGCGCGCCGGCGTGATGATTTCGACGTCCGTGCAGGCGCGCAGGAAATACGCGGGTATCATTCAGAACCAGGCAATCGCCGGGCCGCAGATATTGCGGAAAATTGCTGAACACGTCGTCGTGAAATGATTTTTTCTCGCGCGAGAGCACCAGCATCCGCGACGAGCCTCGCTGTTCGGCCGGCTCTTGGGCGATCAGCTCTTCCGGCAACTCATAATTAAAATCAGAGACTTGCAAACCCTCATTTTAGGAATCGAAAGCTCCTGTGATGAAACAGCGGCGGCCGTGGTCGCGAATGGGCAAGAGATTCGCTCGAGCATCGTCGCTTCGCAACTAGACGTTCACGCCAAATACGGCGGTGTGGTTCCCGAGTTGGCCTCGCGCGAACATCTCCGCGCCATTGTTCCCGTGGTGCGGCAAGCGCTTGAACTTGCCGGCGCTTCGCTTCCAGATTTGAGTGCCGTCGCGGTTACGGTCGGGCCCGGCTTGGTGGGCTCTCTGCTGGTCGGGGTGACATACGCCAAAGCGCTATGCTTTGCCTGCAAAATTCCGTTGATCGCGGCGAATCATGTGGAGGGGCATATCCATTCGGTCCTGCTGGAAAACCCGGAGATCGCGTTCCCTGCCCTGGCGCTGGTGGTCAGTGGCGGCCACACGCACTTGTTTGAAGTGCGCGAAATCGGCGACTACCGGCTGTTGGGCAAGACACGTGATGATGCTGCCGGCGAAGCCTATGACAAGGTAGCGAAGCTGCTCGGCTATGGTTATCCGGGCGGCCCGATCATTGATCGGCTGGCGGCCTTCGGGAACCCACGAGCAGTGAAGTTCACGCTCGCCAAAATGAAGGGCAACGAGCTGGATTTCAGTTTCAGTGGTCTCAAAACAGCGGTCCTCCGCTGGACTGAAAAGAACGACATTGCGGATGAAGTCGCTCGGCGGAAGCAATTACAGAATCCCCGCTTCGAGGATTGGCTAGCGGCGACTCCGCAGCGCACGCTCGATCTATTAGCGAGTTTCCAAGCGACGGTGATTCAGGAGTTGCTGCGGCGCACGGTGGTCTCGGCGGAGCAGCTCGGGGTGGAGTCGGTGATCGTTGCGGGCGGGGTCGCCTCTAACCGCGGGCTCCGCGATCAAGCCGCTTCCGAGAAATCTCTCAGCTTTTACTTTCCGTCTCCGGGACTGGCAACGGATAATGCGGCCATGATCGCCGCAGCGGCCTTTCCCAAATTTCAACGGCGAGAGTTCGCCGGCTTCGAATTGAAGGCGCAAGCAAGCCTGGTGCTAGCTTGAGTTTATGGGTCCTCACGCTCCTGGCGAGCAGCCGAAGCTTCCGATTCCCGGTGTGCAAAACATTATTGCGATCGGTTCGGGAAAAGGCGGCGTCGGAAAAAGCACGGTTGCGGTGAACTTGGCCATCACTCTGGCAAAGCTCGGGTATTCGGTGGGCCTGATGGATGCGGATGTCTACGGGCCGAACGTGCCGCTCATGATGGGGGTCCGGCAAACCCCGCACGCGATCGGTCAGCGCATTCAGCCGATTGACGCCCACGGCGTGCGGCTGATGTCGATGGCGCTGCTCAATCCCGGAGACAAACCGCTCGTCTGGCGAGGCCCCATGCTGAACAGCGTCATTCAGCAGTTTTTGCGCAACGTCGACTGGGGCGCGCTCGATTATCTCGTGATCGATTTGCCGCCGGGGACGGGGGATGTGCAACTCACATTGATTCAAACCACTCCGCTAACTGGCGCAATCGTAGTGACCACGCCGTCCGATGTTGCACTCGAGGATGCGCGCAAGGCCGTGAACATGTTCGAGCAGGTGCGAGAACAGGTGCTCGGAATCGTCGAGAACATGAGCTACCTCGAGCACAACGGCGAGCGGTTGTATGTTTTCGGTAAAGGCGGCGGGCGAAAGACGGCCGAGCTGATGAAAGTCCCGTTTTTAGCCGAGATTCCGCTCGATCCGAAGACACGCGAGATGGGCGATTCCGGCAAGCCGATCGCTACCCTGACCGAGCCTAATGCTCAGGTTACTGCCTTTGAAAAGCTCGCGCGAGCGGCCATCGAGAGGGCGGAGGCCACGAAGCAGAAGGCGAGGCCGACGATCACGATCGCGGATTAATCCGTCTCCTGCTCGTTGATCTGAAACTTCGAGCCGGTGCTCCATTCCGTAAATGGGCGCATCGTCGTGACAACGTTGTCGCGCTCGCGCCAACTGCCCCAGATGAAGTCATGATTCATGCGCGCGATGACCTCGAGAGGAATCTCTTTGGGGCACACGCCCGTGCATTCGCCGATGTTGGTGCAACCCCCGAAACCTTCGGCGGTCATCTGGGCGACCATGTGAATGGCGCGGCGGTCACGTTCCGGAGCGCCTTGCGGTAAGGTTCCTAAATGCGCGATCTTTGCACCGGTGAACAGCGCCGGCGAAGCATTTGGACACGCGGCCACGCATGCGCCGCAACCAATGCACGCGGCAGCATCCATGGCGCGGTCGGCCGCTTCTTTTGGAACGGGAATGGCGTTGCCGTCGGGCGCGCTTCCGGTGGACACGGAGATGTAACCGCCGGCAGCGATGATTCGATCAAAGGACCGCCGATCTACTGTAAGATCCTTGATGATCGGGAACGCGCGCGCACGCCAGGGCTCGAGCAGAAGCTCCGCGCCATCCTTAAAGTGACGCATCGTCAATTGGCAAACGGTCGTCGCGGGAAGCGGGCCGTGCGCCACGCCGTTGATCATGAAGCCGCATGAGCCGCAGATGCCCTCCCGGCAATCGTGCTCGAACGCGACCGGTTCTTCGTCTCTTTCGATCAACTGCTCATTCAGCACGTCCAGGCATTCGAGTATCGACATGTCCGGATTGACATCGCCGACTTGGTACTTCACAAACCGGCCCTTATCTGCGCGGTTGGTCTGACGCCAGATCTTGAGAGTGACGCGCACCTACTTGTAACTCCGTTGCGCCGGGTGAACGTACTCGAACTCGAGCGGCTCTTTCGACAACTCCGGATAATTCCCGTAGCCGCGATAGCCCCAGGCCGCGACATATGAATAGTGATCGTCATCGCGCTGCGCTTCGCCGTCTGCCGTCTGGTACTCTTCGCGGAAATGGCCGCCGGCCGATTCATTGCGCTCGCGAGCATCTATGCACATCAACTCGGCCAGCTCAAAGAAATCGGCCACGCGCCCGGCTTTTTCCAGGCTCTGATTTAAGTCGGCACCACTGCCGGGAACTTTGACATTTTGCCAGTACTCGTCGCGCAGTTCACGGATTCGCTCGATTGCGTGCTCCAGGCCTTGGGCATTGCGGGACATGCCGCAGTAATCCCAGACAATCTTGCCAAGCTCGCGATGAAACGAATCGACGGTCCTCTTGCCGTTGATGCTGAGCAGTTTTTGAATCGTTTGCTGTACGCAGGCAACGGCATTGCGAACCTCGGGATCCGATTCGTCAATGCTAGGGAACTTGTTGTTGGCCAGGTAATCGCCCACCGTATAGGGAACGATAAAGTATCCGTCGGAGAGACCTTGCATCAGAGCGCTGGCGCCCAAGCGGTTCGCGCCGTGATCAGAAAAATTCGCTTCACCGATAACAAACAGTCCTGGAACCGTGCTCATCAGGTTGTAATCGACCCAAAGGCCGCCCATGGTGTAGTGAATGGCCGGGTAGATACGCATCGGAACCTGGTACGGGTCTTCGTCGGTGATGCGCTGATACATGTCGAACAGATTGCCGTAGCGCTCTTCAATCGTCTTTCGGCCGAGGCGGCGAATCGCGTCCGAGAAGTCGAGATAGACACCGAGCGCGGTCTCTCCCACGCCGCGGCCTTCATCGCATACGTACTTGGCGTTGCGGGAGGCGACATCGCGGGGAACTAGGTTGCCGAAGCTCGGATAGCGGCGCTCGAGATAGTAGTCGCGCTCCTGTTCTGGAATCTGATTCGGCGGGCGCTTGTCGCCTTTCTTCAAGGGCACCCAGATCCGGCCGTCATTGCGCAGCGACTCGCTCATCAAGGTGAGCTTCGATTGGTAGTCGCCTGAGACCGGAATGCAAGTGGGATGGATCTGAGTGAAGCACGGATTGGCGAAAAGGGCGCCCCGTTTGTGCGCGCGCCAGATGGCAGTTGCGTTCGAACCCTTCGCGTTTGTTGAGAGATAAAACACGTTTCCATATCCGCCGGTGCCCAGGATAACGGCATCGGCAAGATGAATACCTATGTCCCCAGTCACCAGGTTCCGGGTGACAATGCCGCGCACCTTGCCTTCGATCACGATCAGGTCCAGCATTTCGGTGCGCGGATACATCGTGACAGATCCCGCATTGACTTGCCGTTCGAGCGCCTGATAGGCGCCGAGAAGAAGTTGCTGGCCGGTTTGACCCCGTGCGTAAAAAGTGCGCGAGACCTGCGCGCCTCCGAACGAGCGATTGGCGAGTGTGCCTCCGTACTCGCGGGCGAAGGGCACGCCTTGCGCGACGCACTGATCGATTATCTGAACGCTGATCTGCGCGAGCCGGTACACGTTGGCTTCGCGCGCGCGGAAATCGCCGCCTTTGACCGTGTCATAGAAGAGGCGATAAATGCTGTCCCCGTCATTCTGATAATTCTTGGCCGCGTTAATGCCGCCCTGTGCGGCGATCGAGTGCGCACGGCGCGGAGAGTCCTGGAAGCAGAAGCAACTCACTTTGTAGCCGAGCTCGCCCAAGGTCGCTGCGGCCGAGCCTCCCGCCAATCCCGAACCCACAACGATGATGGAATGCTTGCGCTTGTTGGCCGGATTTACCAGCTTCATGTCGAAGCGCGCTTTGTCCCACTTGTCCTGAATGGGACCAGAGGGAATTCTCGATTTCAGCTCCATTTGAATCGCCGGATCATTTGATTAACCCTGTCATGACGGCAACAGGAATCGAAATATAGCCCAGACTAATAGCCAGCGCAAGCACAAGTGCGGCTTTCTTGAGAATGGGCGTGTGTCGCGGATGATTAAAGCCGATGGATTGGAACATACTCCAGATCCCGTGGCGTAAATGGAAGCCCACCAGAATCATGGAAAAGATGTACCAGGCCGATACCCACCAAACTGAGAACCCGGCCACAACGTTGTGATAGACATCTCCTTCGATGAACTGGCCGCCGGGGTGGACAACACCCGCCGTGAGATGGAGCAGATGGTAAATCACGAAGGCGAGAATGATAGGACCGCTCCAATACATCGTGCGTGAAGCGTAACTCGAAGAGACGTTTTCCCGGTTGGCATAGCCGACCGGTCGCGCTTGCATTTTGCGCGTCGCAAGGGCAATCGATGCCCAGATGTGGAGAACAACGGAGACGATCAGCACAATCCGGACTGCCCACAGGATTTCAGGAACGGCGCGAAGATAACGACCGTATGCGTTGAGTTGCGCGGGTCCTTCAAAGACTTGAAGATTGCCCAGAACATGTCCAATAACGAACAACAGCAGAATAAACCCGGTTACAGCCATGACGGCCTTCTTGCCGTTCGTGGACGCCCAAAAGCGAGCGGGCTGAATCTCACGCGCTCCGACCACAGTGGTAGCCATGTTGATTTTTACCCTTTGAAATAGACCAATTTCAGGGTAACGCAGCGATCGGTTTTGACCTGAATTCTCCTCCTGCTTTCCGCAATACCAGCCGATAAGAACCCTAGACCACCGCTCGCGAAGTAGGACTGCGGCGCGATCAGGAGACTGCGAAGCGCTAACCATGTTCGCGATCCGGGCGCGGTGGACGCGCCAAAAGATGACAAGTCGACGAAGAGCATTCCTGACCTCGCTTGCGGCTGCGGTGTCGCTCGCAATCGGAGCGGATGTCTACTTACACGGAAGGAACACGATCGGCAAACGCGCGGTCGACTCAGGTGGCACAGTTTCTCCTCTGGCCAGAGCTCTCCGTCCAATTTACCCGTATTCGGTCATACCAGGAGGTGCGTTCTCACAAGCAGAACTGCTGCGAGCCACGCAGCGCGACCGCTATATCCAGCAACACTATCGCGATTTCGATGTGCGCCATGCCCGGCTGGTAACGCTTGGCGCAGATCGCTATCAATACGTCTCTTTTCGCATCAGAGATCGGATGTTCTGGACGAAAAAGCGTCTTCGCATCCCGCGAAGCGAAGTCCTTCTCACCGATGGGTGGAATTATGCGCGCACCAGGTGCGGCAACCGTTTGTCTTCGTATCCCCACCCCGAGACTACGGATTCGGAGCCCTCGGCTGCGTCCTTATCTCTGCCGCCGCTGACACCAAAGCTATTGCCAGATCTCGAAGTCGTGAAGACGTCAGATCTGGATTCTCCGGGCGAGTTGCCTACGCTTCCTTTGGAAACGCCGGCGCTTGTCTCACCTCTGCCGTCGAGCGGATTAGAAACTCTGTTATCGGGACCAGCAGGTTCTCCGTTCTACGCACCGCCAGCGTATATTCCACTCTTTGGCGGACCGGGCGGAGATGAGCCGCTAATCCATTCGGGTGAAGTTCCTCCTCTGGACACCCCCGTGACAGCACCTGCTGAAGTCCCCGAGCCAACTGGTCTCTATGTGTTCGGCATGAGTTTTTTGGTTTCTCTGTGGATATTGACGCGCATGGTTCGCACCGCCACTGAGTTTGAGAAAAATTCCGCCAGCGATTAGGTAACGCACGCGACGGTTGCGAGAATGGGACCGTCTATGATCGCCCTCTTCTTGCTCGCCGCGCTCACCGGCACAGGGACTGAAGCTCAACCCATCGACCGGCCATGGTCAGTTCTCGATGCCGGCGTGGCTCAAACCAGCGCAGACGACCGTGCCAAGGCCATCCATGCGCTTGCTCTGCTGCGAGGGAACAAGAGAGCGGAACGCATCGCGGTGCAGGCACTCCAAGACAAGTCCACGGATGTTCGGGCAGAAGCGGCAACTTCGCTTGGCGCGATGAATGCCCGTTCAGCAATTCCACAGCTTAGGAAAGCTCTAGAAGACGAGCAGGTAAAGGTGGTCCTGAGTGCGGCCCATGCACTGTATGTGATGAACGACCCGTCGGCTTACGAAATCTACTACGCAGTTTTGACGGGACAAAGAAAGGGTACTCCAAGCTTAATTGAATCCGAGCTTGCGATCCTGAAGAACCGCCGCCAACTGGAAAAGCTTGCTTTTCAAACGGGAATCGGTTTCGTGCCATTCGGAAGCATGGGATATGAGGCTTGGAAGACCATCACCAGTAGCGATTCATCGGTCGTGAGAGCTGACGCGGCAGAGAGACTTGCAAGGGATCCAGATCCGCGCAGCGCCGGCGCATTACAGAGAGCCTGTTCAAGCTCGAAGTCGGAGATTCGCCTTGCGGCGGCTGACGCGCTGGCGAAACGTGGCGATCCGGCGCTGTCGGGTTCACTGGTTCCCCTGTTATACGACAACAGCAGGGAAGTGAGATATGAGGCTGCCGCCGCTCTTATCTATCTGTCTTATGCTCCGAAAGTAACGAGGCACAGCAGGCGGACACAGACGGCGCCAGCCCACGGCTCGAGTGAAAGCAAATAAGCACGCAGAAAACAGATTTAGATGCTTTTTCTCTTTTGCAACACGGCGCAGCAGATCAGAAGTCCGCCGCCAAGGAGTGGTTAGGCGAACAAAATCATTAAAGGGGTTTCAACTCGCTCACGACATTTGTTCGAGACGCGCCACTCTTTCGGCCGTGCTCGGGTGAGTTGAGAAAAGCCGCATCAGGCTCTCGCCGGTGAACGGCTGGATGATAAAGAGGTGCGCGGTGGCCGGTGTGGCTTCCAAAGGTTGCCGGCGCGAGTACGCGTCCAGTTTTTGAAGCGCCGAGATTAGCTTGTGCGGATTGCCCGTATACCTGGCGGACGCGGAATCGGCATCTAGCTCGCGGCTACGCGAAATGGCCATCTGGATCAACAGGGCGGCCAATGGCGCCAGGATCAGCATGAGAAGGCCCCCTATGCCGCCACCGCGCCGATCATCGTCCCGGTCTCCTCCTCCAAAGAACATGCCCATGCGGGCGAGAAATGTGACCGCGCTCGCAATTGTGGCAGCGACCGAGCTGATCAGAATGTCGCGATGCAAAACGTGCCCCAATTCGTGCGCCACCACTCCTTCGATTTCGTCGTCGTTCATGGTCTGCAGGATGCCCGCAGTAAAGGCAACCGAGGCGTGCTGCGGATTGCGACCCGTCGCGAAGGCATTTGGCGAGCTGTCCGGTATGAGCCAAAGCTTCGGCATGGGAATGCCCATTCGCTGAGCCAGACCCGCAACGATAGGGTAGACACGCACGTACACGGAGGAGTTCTGTTCGGGCGTAACAGGCTGGGCCGAGTAAGTCGCGAGGGCGATCTTGTCGGAAAAGAAGTAACTGAAGAAGTTCATCCCGATAGCGAGTATTAGTCCGATGTACAAGCCGTCCCGTCCCCCAAAGAAGTCTCCCAGGAAAAGCAATAGCCCGCTCAGGACGCCCAGCAGCAGTACCGTCTTCACCGTATTCATAACTCACCGGCTGGTCTCATCTATATCAATACTTAGATGAGCTGAGCCGTACCCCTGATTGGAAACAATTCTAGGCTGGCGATGCCGCCGGGATCACCTCTGTGTAGAGGTCGTGCGGGTACTGGAGCTTCCGCTGGTCCCCTTGCGGCTTTTGTGCGTGTGCCGTTTGGCGGGGGGTGTGTTTGGAGCAGAATTGGCTTGCGGCGCCAGGTCCGGGTTATTGTCCCGTGGCTCCTGCTTCGGAATATCCTTGTTTTGCGTTGGGTTTGTTTGGGTGGTGCTCGTTTGCTGTCCCCATACCGCCGGTCCAGCCAACAAGCTCCCAGCTAGCAGCGCTATTCCGATTCGACTCATTTCGTCCTCGCCTTCACAAATAGGAGCAATCATCGCGGGATTTGGTTTCTTGAAGACCAACTTCTCCGGAGCAGCTATTCTGCAAGAGTGCGCTCTGGATTTTTCGTACTCGTGTTCGCCCTGGCCGGTTGGACGCGAGACGGCGTACCGGGAGAATGGAATGGGACAGTTCGCAATCAGGCCGGAGCTGTCGTCACCGCCGCGGTCGTCAAAGTGCATTCGGGAAACGTCGCTCTATCTGCCGTGACGCAAGCCGATGGGACATACCATTTCCCGGCCCTGCCGAACGGACGTTACCGGCTCTCCATAGACCTTAATGGCCGTTCCCTTTCGTACTCAGATGCGATCGATCTGCCGGTTCCGGATAGCGCGGAAATCATCGTCTCGGAAGCTGGCATTCTGTCCGTGAAGCTCGCGGCTAAGCCGGCCGCCAGCGGAGGCGAAACGCTTTCTGCCAATGCCGTTTCCGCAATTCCCCTGAATAAGCGCGATTTCAGCCAGCTCTTGCTTCTCGCAGCCGGCACCATGACCGATACGAACGGCGCTACGAATTTCACTCAGCAGTTCGCTATCAACGGCCAGCGGGGCGTGGAAGCCGTATTTGCCATGGACGGCGCGGATATCAGCGATCCGGAGATGGGTGGCGCAACTTTCTCAAACTTCAATGTGGACGCCGTGCAGGAGATTCAGTCCTCCTCAGGCTGGATGCCCGCCAGTATCGGAGAGGGGGCCGCAGGATTCAACAACATTGTTACCCGCTCCGGCGCCAGCAGCTTCCATGGTTCTCTCTTCGAGTTCGTTCGAAATTCTGCGTTCGACGCACGGAACTTCTTCGATCGGAGGTCGTTCGCCAATCCGGGGCGGATTCCTCCTTTTCGTAGGAACGAATTTGGCTTTACGATTGGCGGGCCCGTGATAATCCCCGGCATTTACAATGGCTCGAACAGAACGCAATTCTTTGGCGAGTATCAAGGGTTTCGGCAGGTTCTCGGAACCACCCAGGTCATGCCCGTTCCGACGGCGAACGAACGCGCCGGAATAGACACCACAGCATTTCCGGGTGACACGCTGATTGTACCCGTCAATCCAGAAATTGCCCCGCTGATCAGTCGCTATCCCCTTCCGAATGATCCGCAAGGGCCATTCGGACCACGCACATATGCAACGTCGTCGAAAGTCGCCACCGATGCGGATCAATTTTCGTTTCGCCTCGATCATCAGCTCTCCTCGAAAGACCACTTATTCGCGCGCTTCACGGCGAATAACCTGACCGGACCCACCACGAATCCGGATCAGACCGCTCTCGACCCCAGTTTTGGGATCTCTTACGTCGACCATCAACGGAACGCCGTCGTCACCTGGATTCGGACGCCTTCGGCGCAATTCTCGTCGGAATCATCCGTCAGCTACACGCGGACCACGCCTTCCTTCCCAACGGCGAATCACATCGATCCCGCGCTTACGTTTGGCGATGGATTATACGAGCCGTTCAACTCCGCAGGCGGCTCCGTGATGGCCTCCTTCGGCAATCTCTTTCAGGGACGCCAGAACTTCTCATGGACAAAGAGCAGGCACTCTGTTAAAGCTGGCGCCGAGTTCCGTGCTAATCGCGATTCCACCTACTTCGGCCTCACTCCTAACGGCCAATACGCGTTTGGAGGGGGAACAAGCTATGCGCCCGTTGCGATTGCCTCAGTGAGCGGTGCCCACAACGTCGCAGCCGGCGCGGCACTTCCCGATACGTTGACCGCACTGCTCACCGGCAGCGCCTTTTTCTACACAGTTGCCGTTGCGCCTGCAAATTTTCCTCAAGGCGATCAGATTGGAGTTGCAGCTATTTCCCGCTATGACATCAATTTTTATGTCGAGGATACATGGAAGATTTCTGACCGGCTGGTACTCGATTACGGATTGCGATATGAACTGTACACGCCGATCAGCGAGCGGGCCAAGCGCACGGCTGCTGTGTCTTTTGCAAACGGACCGACGGGATCGCAGCAGGAGTATCTGATTAACCCGCAGCCACGATACCGACTGAGTGGCAACAATTGGGGACCGCGGGTCCGTATAAGTTGGCAGCCGTCGCCAAAGCTTTGGATCAGGGCCGGCGCTGCAATCACGACCATTCCTCCCAACATCTGGCAAGACAATCTGTTGACTGGGGCAGCACCTTACGTCGACTACCCGCGCCTGACAGCCGCGCCGGGTGCTCCGTTGCTGTTCGGGACGCGTATCACGCCTGAGGACTTGCCCCCCGCTTATACGCCATCAGGGGTGAATATTCTGGCATCGGGTAATTCCAAAGCGGTACCCGCCAACACTGTCTGGGACACTAATCGCTTTGAGCGAGAGCTCGCCGCGCTCAACCCGAGTCACCAGATCACTCCTCTGAATGTGAACGCCATGTCGCAGGACTTTCGAAATGCGTATCTAGAGAGCTGGACATTTGCTGTGGAGCGGCCGCTGGGCGCCCTGAATGCGAGCGCTGCTTATGTAGGCACGGCCGGCGTGAGCCTGCCCGCAATCAATTTTCCGAATGCGTACACGGGCGCCACGGCGGGTTTTGCGCCGTACACTGAGTTCAATAGCGCGGGGCAGACCGTCGGGGGCTTCGGTACCGAGATGCTGATGACGAATCGTTCGCATTCGAGCTATCATGCGCTGCAAACGTCTTTGCAAGGCACCATTCCGGGCGGAGGTCCGCTTATTCAGGCGAGCTTCACGTGGTCGAAGTCTATTGACGACACCAGCACCGTGATTGGCGGCTTCATCAGCGGCGCATCGGGAGCTACAGCGCCGGCGTGGCCGCAAAATCCATTCGACACGGCGGCCGAGAAGGGGCCGTCAACGTTCGACATCAACCGGGCTTTCACGTTCACCGCATTTCAGGATCTGCACGCCGACAGATTAGCGCTGTTGCGGCCGCTTGGACCCGCTCTCACTCGCGGCTGGCAATTACTGATCGTCTCGACTCTGACGAGTGGCGCTCCGTTCACCGTGTACTCCGGAGTCCAGCAGACCGGAATTGGTTCCAATGGTGTGGACCGGCCGGACCAGATCGGCAATCCCGTCCTGTCGACCAGCCGTAAGATCCGGGAAGACTACTTCGGTCTCGGAGCGAACAACGCATCTTATTTTGTGATTCCTGTCGGTGTGCCGGGCGGGACTGGCCCTAATAACGGCGTCTTCGGAACATTAGGCCGCAACACCTTCCGCGGCCCAGCGCTCTACGACTTTGACTTTGGGCTCATCAAAGACACGCCGCTCGTGACCAAGTCAGGCCGTGAACGGATGGACATTCAGTTCCGCGCTGAATTCTTCAACCTGTTCAACATCGTCGATTTCGGATTACCGGCGAACACGATCAAGGGTTCGGGTTTTGGAGAGATAAACCGCACGGCGACTAATTCGCGGCAGATTCAGTTCTCACTCAAATTGATGTTCTGAACGGCCCCACGAGCGTAATGATGTTATCTCATCACAGCATCAACGCATCAGAACGGCATACACTAGAATGATATGCGTACTACTGTTGATTTGGACGAAGACATTTTGTCTGTGGCCAAACATCTAGCCGAGGAGCGGGAGCAAAGCTTGGGTCGCGTGCTGTCCGATCTCATCCGCCGAGGGCTTCGGCCATCAGGCAAGCGTGTTGTTAGGCACGGTATTCTCCCCACTCTTCCTCGAAAACCGGGCGCTAAGCCTGTGACGAGCCAAGCCGTTCGCGAACTTATCGAGATCGAACATTAGGGTGTGGCCGCTCTCCTGGACGTCAACGCCTTGATCGCGCTTGTAGATTCCGATCATGTAAGTCATCAATCAATTCAGAAGTGGTTCATAAAGCACCATCGATCCGGTTGGGCGACCTGCCCCTTAACCGAGAACGGGATAGTTCGGGTGTTGTCGCAAGCAGCTTATCCGAGTGGCCAGCGTACTCCTTCCGAGGTTATTCAGGTCTTGAATGCCTTGAAGGGCGCCTTTGCGAGTTCATATGAATTTTGGCCGGACGATATCTCGATCGCCGATGATTCGGCATTCAAGAGCAGTCTGATTGCTGGAGCTCGCCAGCTTACAGATGTGTACCTGCTCGGCTTGGCCGTACGGCACAAGGGGAGCTTGGTCAGCTTCGATCGCTCTCTCACCTGGCAAGCAGCCCGGGGGGCATCGGAGCGCATCATAATCTACCCGGGCTGAGGTTTGGCCCCGACTTGATTAATGCAACCAGATTGATTCGCGCCTCTGCAAAATCAAAATCGCAATCCGTTCGCTAAGGTAAACAATATGACGAGCGTTTTGCCGGACCTGCGATACTCGGTGCGCGCCATTGGCCGAAGCCCCTCGGGGGGGACATTTCAAAACCGGCCAATAGAAGCGGGCGGGACAGAGTTAGTTATAGCTGGTTCCCGTCGTCCAAACAAGGAAGAACTTCGTCATGTTCGGCAAAGTTGGCAGTACACTGTGAAGACCTGAACGGAGGATATGGCAACGCAGGGATGCGACCACAGCGTCGACTCAGCAGCCCGAATGGCGGGGCGATAGAAGTCGCCCTTTCTCTCGCGACGATCCAATCTATGACTCTATCGGTTGAAGTTGCGCCAACTCCTGCACGTGGCTGGTTATGATCCCGGACCGGGTGTTCGGTTCGATCGAACTCGATATCGATTAGGCGCGTGCTTGGTTTCGGTGCCGGAGCGTCTTTCAGAGAGTTCCCTGCTGCGCGGCAGACATCAGGAAAATTAGCTTTTCTTCCACTTCCGTATGTATCGCATCGCATCTCGGACGACAGTCTTTCCGTGGCCGAACCCGACAGCATCAAACGAAAGATCGGCAAGTTTGCGCTGACTCGCTCGACCCATATTTATGTCTTCGAAACCTAGAGGATCACCAAGTCCCATGATGTTCATGAACACATCGGCTGCGAACAGGATGCGACCGGGGCGCCAAAGCAGCGCGACCTGCCCCGCGCAATGTCCCGGAACATGAACGACGACGATGCCTCCAGCGATGTTCAAGGTTTCCCCGTCGATCAGAGGCTGGTCGATGGCGACTGGGGCTAAGCGCTGGTTATGATCGTAGATCACCCTACACAGTATCTGCCGCAGCAAGCCCGGCGCCGGGGTCATGGGCCGGAACGGACCGCCAGTCTCAGCGAGGGGGATATCGATTGGATGCATATACGTCCGCGCGCCGGTTTCCCGCACGATCGCGGCGGCGCTCCCGATGTGATCGGGGTGACCGTGAGTAAGAATCAGATGCTTTAGTTGATCCGGCGAACGGCCGAGCTCACGGAGTGCCCCGAAGACTGCGGCCTCCTTATTCGGAAAGCCGGCGTCGATCAGCGTCAGCCCGTCCTGCCCCTCGATCAAGTAGGCGTTCGCCGTCCCCATAGCGACGAGATGCACGCCTTCGATCACACGCTTAATGGCCATTGGCAAAACTCCCGATGCGGTTTACAGCGTATACAACTATTCAGTGTACACTGTAAACTAAGTGGATACGCAAGTTGGACTTCGGAAGGCGTTAATCGCAGCAGCGCTCAGAATACTGGAGGCTGAGAGTGTGGAACCCAGCCTTCGGGCGGTGGCGCGGGCGGCGGGGGTATCGGCCATGGCCCCCTATAGGCACTTTTCGGACAAGGCCGACTTGATGGCGGCTGTCGCGAATCACGGTTTCGAAATTTTGCGAAATGTCCTGATCGTCGCGGACAATCAGCCGGACGCTCGCGAAGCCCTGTTCGCACAAGGCATGGCCTTTATCGATTTCGCCCGAACCAATCCGGCCTTGTTCAGGCTTATGTATAGCCACCAATACGGCTTCGCGGGCTCGGATGCGGTACAGGGCACCTACGAGGTTCTAGCCAGGCGCGTGGCTGGGATACTGCCCATGCATGTCGCCGCCGCCACGCTTGCCTGTCGGTCATTGGTACAAGGTATGGCAACCATAGAAATGAGCGGCAGACTGACGCCGGCGGAACCCGACGACATTGCCATCGCTGTACGACTATTCGTTTCCGGATTGGGAGTATGTACGGAGTGAGCGGGCGATGGTCCTTTTCTTCGGCGTTAGAGTGTGAAAACGCCCTCGCGTTTTCCACCCTTCCTTCAACTACACCGCAAAAAACAGGCGGTCGGTTTCGGCCTGCTCGCGACCTGCTGGCTGCAATCGGTTTGTATGGCGTGATGGCCTTCGTGGTAACACGCCGCACAAAAGAGATCGGCGTGCGAATGGCTCTCGGCACCAACCCACGTTCCGTGATCGCGCTCGTGATGCGAGAGGTTGAAGTGCTGGTCGTGATCGGACTGGCGCTCGGCGTTCCGGCCGCAATCGGCTGGACAGGTTCGTATCGGCCCAGCTTTATGGCATTACGGCCGGTGATCCGTGGATTGCGGGAGTCAGTGTTGTCATTCTCGTCGCAGTTTCAAGCGCCGCCGGGCTGATTCCGGCGCTTCGCGCGAGCCGCATCGATCCGATTCTGGCCTTACGATACGACTGAATCAAGCTGCCATCCTGAAAAGATGGCCGTAGGTCTGGACTTCGGAACCACGAACAGTTCGATCGCTCTCGCAGGACCGAATGGCGTCCAGATTGCGAACTTCGCTTCCTCTGGAGGCGTAACGGAAGCGTTCCGTTCGCTGCTCTACCTTCACCGCATTCGCGAGAGCGGCCGAAGCGCGATCAAGTCCTGGAGCGGTCCCGCGGGTATCGACGAGTATCTCAACTCGGATGAGAAGGGTCGGCTCGTCCAGTCGCTCAAATCGTTTCTGACGAGCCGGAGTCTGCAAACCACGGAAGTGTTCGGGAGACGCTTCAAACTGGAAGAACTGATCGCACGCATCCTCGCTGATATACGGGCCGGCGCCGAACGACAGTTCGGTCCCACCGCAACGCACGTTGTGGTAGGCCGCCCGGTGCGCTTCGTCGGCGCCGAATCGGATGCCGATGACGAATACGCACTCGGCCGTTTGAAGGAAGCTCTTCTCATTGCGGGATTCAGAGAAGTGCGCTTTGAATACGAGCCGGTGGGCGCCGCTTACCACTATGAATCCACTCTCGATCACGATGAACTCGTAATGATCGGCGACTTCGGCGGCGGCACGAGCGATTTCTCGCTCCTTCGCGTCGGCCCTTCGCTGCGCCGGTCAGGAGTCACCCGCCAGGTCATCGGCAACGAGGGCGTGGGTATCGCCGGTGATTCCTTTGACGCGCGCATCATTCGCCATCTGGTTTCTCCTGCTCTGGGAGCTGGCTCCGAGCTCGAATCAGGCGGCAAACGATTACCTGTCCCGAACTGGGTCTACTTTAAGCTCGAGCGCTGGCATCACCTGTCTTTTCTCAAATCGGCCGAGACGATCAGCATGCTGAAGAGCGTCGCGGGACAGGCGCTAGAACCCAAGAAAATCGAGGCTCTTCTCTATCTGATTCAGCACGATCTCGGTTATCAGCTCCATCGGGCCGTACAGCGCGCCAAAATCGCTCTCTCGAATGTTGACCGAACCCGCCTGCATTTCTCCGACGGTGAGGCGGAAATCGACGAGGAACTAACTCGCGCAGATTTCGAAAGCTGGATACAGGAAGAGCTAACAGCGATAGAGAATCATGTCGACGAACTGCTGTCCAAAACGGGAACGCATCCTGCCGATGTCGACGTGGTGTTCCTTACCGGCGGCTCGTCCTTCGTGCCCGCCGTCCGCCGCATTTTCGAATCCCGTTTCGGACACCACAAGATCCGTACCTGCGACGAGTTCACCTCTGTTGCCCGTGGTCTGGCGCTGCGGGCTCTCGAGCTACGCTGAACGCGAGTTTCTTCACGCCTTCAGCATGTCAATAAGATGCTCGGAGCTGCGCAATGAAAATGCCAGGATCGACAGCGTAGTCGTTTTATCCGTGCAGTTCGGGAATACGCTCGCATCGCAGACATACAGGTTCTTCACGTCGTGTGTCTGCCCGAAGCCGTTCGTCACAGAAGTCTTCGGATCCTTTCCCATGCGGCAGGTGCCCGTTTCGTGCAAGCTGTAGCCCGGCATTTCCGGTTCACCGTGTCCTTTGTACTCGGCGCCAGCCGCTCGCATAAGCTCTTCGGTGGCGTGCGTGGCGTGCTCCCACATTTGCTTGGTGTTGTCGTCCCATGCGAAATGGATGCGCACGGCCGGAATGCCGTAGTGGTCTTTCACTTCGGGATCAATATCGACGTAATTGGAATCGCTGCGCTGGCTGGGAGCTTGCAGGTAGAAACTCACTGGCGTTGGATAGCGGCGCTTGATCTCGCGTTTGAAGCTGGTTCCAAATCCCTCGATCTGATCGAAATAACCGGGGAATCCGCCGCATCCGCCGTCAGGGTATATCGAATACCCGCGGATGAATTTTTCCTCTCGCGGGTTCTGCAAATTCTGCCAGCGCGGCAGCCAGGCGATGGTGCTGGCGGAGACGTTATCAGGAAAACTAGGCTGACCTAACAACTGAGGCAGATAGCCTCGTCCCGTCGTTCCATACATGTGGTCGCATAGATTGCGCCCTACCTGGCCGGTCGAGTTCGCGATTCCAGCAAGCCAGTGCCGCGATTTTGAATTCAGCAGAATCTTCGCCGATTCGATGCACGAAGCCGCCACCACAACGGCCCGCCCATACACCTCGATTTCCTGCTTTGTCTCACGGTCGATGTAAGCAACGCCCGCCGCGCGCCCGTTCTCGTCGACCAGGATATTCTTCGCGAGCGCGTTCGTGCGCATCTCTAAATTGCCGCTTTTCTCCGCATCCGGCAGAAAAAACCAGGGCGTCGAAAAGAACGATCCGGTATCGCACCCCTCCGTACAGTTTGCGCAGAAATGGCAGGGTGGATGGCCGTGCAACGGTTTCGTAAGCTGCGCGATTCGGTCAGGCAGATACGGCACGCCAACTTTTCGAGCGCCGGCTTGCAGGATGTGGTCCAGGCAGCGGAAATTCATGGGAGGAAGGTAATCGCCGTCCGGATTGCTCGGCCGGTTTTGAACCGTGCTCGCAACGCCAATCATTCGTTCCACTCGCGTGTAATACGGAGCGATCTCTTCATAAGTCACCGGCCAATCGATGTCGTATCCATCGCGGCTAGCGGCGCGAAAGTCGATCTGGCTGAAGCGCGCCGATGATCTGCCCCAGAAGTTTGTCTTCCCTCCAACTGCAAAACAGCGCGGCCACATCCATTTGGTTCCGGGCGCCGTAGTGAAAATGATTTCGTGTTCCCAGATGCCCTGCGTGTACTCGTTATCCATGTAGCCGTACGACTGGGCGCGGAGCTTCGGGTCGCCAAAGCCGCGAAATTTCATATCGTATGGCATGCGGTGATTGCGAAAGTCTTTGCGCGGATTCAGGCGCCGCCCTGCATTCAATGCGCACACCTTCGCCCCGGCATTGCAGAGCGTGCGAATGGCCATACCGCCACCGGCGCCGGTACCGATCACGATCACGTCGAATTTCTGCTGCGGCATCTCAGGGCCTCGCCGTCAGGTGACGATGCTCGGGATCGTTCTTATGCGGGCAAGCCGGCGAAGACGAGTACATGCGAAGCCCTGGGTAGTCAAGTTGCTCGAGGCCCGCACGGGTTGTGTAATAGCCCATCACCGTGTAGCTTCGCAACAGCAGAAAGAATTGTTGACCCTCTGTCTCGTCCGGTGACTGCTCCGCCTTGTACGCAAGCCGCCGCAAGATGGCTTGCTGATCGGTCGCAGGAAGTTTCGAATAAGGCTGACCATAAAGATTTCGCGCCCTTTTGTTGAGCCAGTGCAGGCCTTTTCGAAACGGCTCTTGGACGTCGTCGTCATGGGCAGCCATGAAATCGATGAACTCTGCAACGCCCACTTCGTGGGCTCCGGGCGTATCGTCCTTCGGAATGATGATCTCGGTCAACTGATCGATTGTGCGGTATTCGTCGGCGCTAAAAAATTGCGGAGTGTAAGCCGGTTTCGATGTGCTGCTGCTCTGCTGCTGATTCTGCGCAGCGTAGCACCAGCGGCTGAAGCCCGGAAACTGACTGGCGGCTGCCGCGATCGCCAGCATCTGCAAGATCTCGCGCCGGTCCGGTCCTTGATTCGCCATTTCGGTCCCTCCAATTCGAAATCACATAGTATCCAAGGCGGCTCGTGCCGCGCATATCGGAAATTATGCGGAAACCGCTGCAAGCTCGAGCCGTCGTCTTTCGGCGCGCTTTTGACGAAGGTGGGCTGTGATGAAGAGGGCGGAAATAGTCACGACTAGCAAAATGGCTTGCTGTTGCCAGGGCAAATTCGGATCGGCATCTTTGCTCAGCGCATTCCCACCGATACAAAAGAGAACGTGAACGGAAAAGACTTCGATTGAAGCGCGGCCGAGCGCGGCCAACGGGGTCATGAACGGCAGACTGGCGATTCTCGTGCCAAAACGCATGAGCACAATCGTGAGGGCAGTGAAATTCATCACCCGCAC